>CAXTUT010000317.1:0-2746 GCA_964247465.1 uncultured Caulobacteraceae bacterium
GGGTTCGGCCATGACGCGCCCTCCCCCGTTCAGGCTGCGGCCGGCCGGCGCACGGCGCGGCGCGCGGCGGCCAGCGCCTGGTCGAGGTCGTCCAGGATGTCGTCGATGTGCTCAAGCCCGACGCTGAGGCGGATGGTCTCCGGCCTGACGCCGGCCTGCAGCTGCGCGTCCGGCGGCATCTGGCGGTGGGTGGTGGAGGCGGGGTGACAGGCCAGCGACTTGGCGTCGCCGATGTTGACCAGCCGCTTGACCAGGCCGAGCGCGTCGTAGAAGGCCTTGCCGCCCTCCAGCCCGCTGCGCACGCCGAAGGTCATCAGCGAAGAGGCGCGGCCGCCGAGGTATCGGGCGGCGAGGGCGTGGTAGGGGCTGTCCGCGAAGCCCGCGTAGGCGACCCAGTCGACGTCGCGGTGGCCGCGCAAGTGCTCGGCCACGCGGCGGCCGTTCTCCACATGCCGCTCCATCCGCAGCGCCACCGTCTCGATCCCCTGCAGCAGCAGGAAGGCGCTCATCGGCGCCAGCACCGCGCCCATGGTGCGCTGATAGGTGCTGCGCGCACGGGCGACGTAGGCCTGCGCCCCGAACCGCTCACGGTAGACCAGCCCGTGGTAGGAGGCGTCGGGCGTGTTGAACTGCGGGAAGCGGCTCGCGTTCGCGCGCCAGTCGAAGCGGCCGCCGTCGACGATGGCGCCGCCCAGCGTGGTGCCATGGCCGCCCATGAACTTGGTCAGGCTGTGCACCACAACGTCGGCGCCGTGCTCGATGGGGCGCAGCAGGCAGGGCGTGGCGACCGTGTTGTCCACCACCAGCGGCACGCCCGCGGCGTGCGCGACCTCGGCCAGGGCCGCGATGTCGGCGATGTTGCCGGCGGGGTTGCCGATGCTCTCGCAGAACACCGCGCGGGTGTCGGGACCGATCAGGCGCGCGATGTCGGCGGCGGCGTCGCTGCGCGCGAAGCGGGCTTTGATCCCCTGGCGCGGCAGCACGTGGCTGAACAGGGTGTGCGTGGTGCCATAGAGCTGCGGCGCGCAGACGATGTCGCCGCCATGGTCGGCGAGGTTGGCGATGGCGTAGTGCAGCGCCGCCTGCCCGCTGGCGACGCAGAGCGCGCCGACCCCACCCTCCATGGCCGCCACCCGCTCCTCCAGCACGCTGACGGTCGGATTGGCGATGCGGCTGTAGCGATAGCCTTCCGCCTCCAGGTCGAACAACGCCGCGCCGTGATCGGCGCTGTCGAAGGCGTAGGACGCGCTCTGATAGATCGGCACGGCGACCGCATGGGTGGCCGGATCGTGGTCGAAGCCCGCGTGCAGGGCCTGGGTCTCAAGTCTCACGATGGAGCTCCTCGGCTGCGGATGTCTCGTTGCGGCACGGCTTCAGCGCACCAGCATGTGCTCGATGCAGGCGCTGGCGACCTGCGGATGGGCGGCGAAGCGGTCGACCAGCCGCCGCGCGGCGCCGGGCGTCAGTCGCGTCGCCTGCAGCGCCACCTCGAACCGCTCGCCGACGGGACGCACCTGCAGCCCGTGCAGCAGGCCCTGCGCACGCGCCAGCTCGTCCAGCAGGTCCGACAGCACGGGATGGGTCGCGTGCAGCGCCGCCACCACCTTGTGGATGACCACGCGGTCGCGCATCCATTCGGCGTCGCCCTGATGCGCGACAGGGGCGGCGAGCTGGCGGATTGAAGCGGAGTGGGTCATGGCGGCGTCCTGCACCGCCGCTCAGCAAGCGTCGTGCCGACCCGCGACGCAGCAGACGCACGCGCCTTCGCCTTATGCCGGCGCTTACCTTTAGGCGGCACACTTCGCGTCCCATCGCCGGAGACGAACATGGCCGCCCTCGTCGCCACGCGCGCGCCGATCTCGCCGACCTGGAGCTTCTTCGAGGACGGCTGGCACGAAGGCAACCTGGCCATCATGGGCGTGCGCACCCACGGCGCCTGGCTCGCCTCCACCGTGTTCGACGGCGCGCGCCGCATGGGCGGCCGCTTCCCCGACCTCGCCGCGCACTGCGAGCGGGTGAACCGCTCAGCCCGCGCGTTCGGCCTGGAGCCGCAGGTGAGCGTGCAGCGGTGGATGGCGCTGGCGCGCGAGGGCGCCGACCGCTTCGACGCCGACCGCGACCTCTACATCCGGCCGATGTACTGGGCGGAGACGGGTCTCGGCGGCGGCGTTATGTTCGATCCCGCCTCCACCTGCTGGTGCATGACCGTGCACGAGGCGCCCCTGCCCGAGCCCAAGGGCGTGGCCGTCACCCTGTCGCCGTTCCGCCGCCCCGGCGGCGACGTGGCGCCGGTGGAGGCCAAGGCCGGCGCCCTCTACCCCAACGGCGCACGCGCGTTGAGGGAGGCGGCGGCGCGCGGATACGGCAACTGCCTGATGACCGACGGGCTGGGCGGCGTGGCCGAGCTCGCCAACGCCAACGTCTTCATGGTGCGCGACGGCGTGGTGTCCACCCCCGTGCCCAACGGCAGCTTCCTGGACGGGATCACGCGGCGGCGCGTCATCGCCCTGCTCCGCGCCGACGGCGTGGAGGTGGTGGAGCGCACCCTGCGCTACGCCGACTTCGAGGCCGCCGACGAGATCTTCTCCACCGGCAACTTCCAGAAGGTCGCCCCGATCACCCGCATCGACGCGCGCGACCTTGGCGTCGGCGCGATCACGACGAAGGCGCGGGCGCTATACTGGGACTTTGCAGCCGGCGAGACCTGACGACGGCGATCTCGAGGACAGGCATGTGGCGGTGACGG
>CAXTUT010000318.1:0-2743 GCA_964247465.1 uncultured Caulobacteraceae bacterium
AGGAGGAACGATGATCGTCTACAGTTCGCTCCTGCTGCTCGCGCTCTTCGTTTCCGCCCCCTGGTGGCTCTGGCGCATGGCCGTCAGCGGCCGCTACCGCGCGGGGCTGTCGCAGCGCGTCGGTATCGTACCCCACTCCTTGGACGAGACAATCGCCCGCAGGGGTGCAGCCCGCGGCCTGCTCTGGCTGCACGCGGTCTCGGTCGGCGAGGTCCTCGCCGCACAGCGCCTGGTCGCCGAGCTGCAAACGGCGCTGCCCGATCACCTCCTCGTCGTCAGCACCACAACCGAAACCGGCCAGCAGATCGCGCGCGAAAAGCTCGGCGGCGTCCCCGTTTTCTACTACCCGCTGGACTTCCGCTTCGCCGTCCGCCGCTACCTGCGCGCGCTGATCGAGCTGTATGGCGGCGGCCCGGTCGGGGCGGAGACGCTGGCCGCGGCGCTGGCGGAGGCGCGCGACGCGGTGGAGGACGTGATCGAGCCCTACCTGCTGCAGCAGGGCTACGTGCTGCGCACACCGCGCGGCCGCGTCGCCGGCGGGAAGGCCTACGACCACCTGGGGCTTAAGCCGCCGGCGCAGAAGCCGACGCAGGCCGGCCTGTTCGAGGAGGGATCATGAGCGGTCCGGGCCTGAAGGACCGGCCGAGCGCGGGCATGTTCGACGGACGCGAGCACCGGCTCCCGGTTCGCGTCTACTACGAGGACACCGACTTCACCGGGCTGGTCTACCACGCCAGCTACGTGCGCTTCTTCGAGCGCGGGAGATCAGACTTCCTGCGGCTGGCGGGAGTCGATCACACGGCCATGGCGGCGCTGGAGACGGCCTTCGCGGTGCTGCGGCTCGACATGACGTTTCGGCGAGGGGCGCGGATCGACGACGCGCTGGTGGTGCGCACCACCCTGGCGGGCGCGGGGCGGGCGCGCCTGCGCTTCACCCAGGCCATCGCGCGGGACGGCGAACTCGTCTGCACCGCGGAGGTGGAGGCCGCCTGCATCACGCCCGACGGGCGGGCGCGCCGGCCGCCGGCCGCGCTGGCGGAACACCTGACCCGCTACCTGCCCGAAGCGTTCAGGCAGGCGTAGGCGGCGCCGATCAGCCGCACCGCGCGCGCATCGCCGATCAGATCGGGCGACTGGCGGTTCATGACATAGGCGCCCGAGAGGCTCCGCTCCGGATCGGCGAAGACGCAGCTGCCGCCCCAGCCCGAGTGGCCGAAGCTCTGCGAACCCGGGCCATAAATCATGTTGGGCGCATTGCGCATGAAGCCTGCGCCCCAGCTGATCTCGAACGGCAGGACGAGGTCCGGGCCGAAGATGCGTTGGCGGGCCGCGAGGGCGGTGGTTTCGGGGCTGAGGATCGCCCGACCGTCCAGCACGCCGCCGCACGCCATCGCGTTCATCAACCGCGCAAGGCCGAGCGCGGTGGCGTGACCGTTGGCGGAGGGGATTTCCGCCCTCCGCCAGGCGTCCGCCCCGCGCCCGCCGGGCGCCGCCCACTGGGTCAGGAAGGCCAGGCGCTTGACGTCGGTGATCGGGCCGAAGTCGGCCATGCGGTGGGGGCGTTCGAGGTCGGCGACGCGGGGGAACTCGGCGTCCGGCAGGCCGATCCACAGGTCCAAGTCGAACGGGTCGCACAGGTCCTGCCTCAGGGCGCGGCCCATTGTGCGCCCGTCCACCCGACGGAATATCTCGCCGGCGATGAAGCCGAAGGTGACGGGGTGGTAGCCGCTGGCCGTGCCGGGAGGCCACAGCGGCGCCATGGCGGCGAGGCTGGCCGTGATGGCGTCCCAATCCAGCCACAGGCCCGGGTCCATGGGCTCGGGCAGGCCCGCAAGTCCGGCCTGGTGCGACATGGCCTGGCCGACGGTGATCGCGCCCTTGCCGGCCTGGGCGAACTGCGGCCACACGCTGGCGATCGTCTGGTCGTAGTCGAGCCGACCCTGGTCGACCAGGCGCGCGATCAGCAAGGCGGCGATCGCCTTGGTGGTGGAGAAGACCGGCGTGAGCGTCTGCGCGTCGAAGGCGCGGGTGCGCGCGCGATCGGCGAAACCGCCCCAGGCGTCGAACACCACCTCGCCACGCTCCACCAGGCTGAAACGGGCGCCGAGCTCCTCGCCCTCGGACACGGCGCGCTGGAACAGGTCGGCCAGGGGCGCGAAGCGGTCGGAGGTAATCATCGCCGAGCTCTAGCGATCTTGCGTCGGCGGCGAAATCCCGGGCGCCGTCGACGCCGGCGCGGTTGCGCCCTTGGCTGGGCTTCGGCGACGCGGCACAGTCGCGCGCGATGACGGCCATCCTTTATCCCGTGGCGGAGACGGCGGAAGCGGCGCTCCACGCCGCCCGCGGCTATGCCGCGCGTGCGCGCGAAGCCGAAGCGCTGGCGGGTTCAGGCGTCGCCTTCGTCACCGAGACCATCGGTCCGGCGTTCCAGAGCCGCGAGGCGGCGCTGGACGCCTACGTGGCGCGCAGGCCCGTTCTGGCCGCCGAGGCTTCCACCGACGCCGGAGCGGACGGCTGGCTCACCCTGGTCCCGGTGGCGACGGAGACCGGGGGACGCGTCGATAGGCGCGAGCCCGTACGGCCCGCGTTCAAAGACGGTCGCCGCTGGCCCGAACCGACCCGCTCAGCCGTCGTGCTCTGGAGGCTTTCCGTCGCCTTCTGGCGCATCGGCGGCCAGGACATCGCGGCGCCGCTCGAAGCTGCGCGGCGGATGCGCCGTGACGCGGCGAGCCGCGATCTGGGC
>CAXTUT010000319.1:0-2723 GCA_964247465.1 uncultured Caulobacteraceae bacterium
GTCGGGGGCGACCTATCTCGGCCTCTATCCCAACTGCATCCACGGCTTCTTCGCCGACGTGGACCCCCGCATCCGCCCGATCTGGCTGAACTACGTGCAGGAGGTGCGTCCGATCGGCCTGGTGCTGAAGAAGAACCTCGGCGACGGCGCGGGCCACATCGCGGTCTGGGCGCTGGGCCTCGTCGCCTGGGCCATCCTGGGCCTGCGGCGGGAGCGGCGGGGCGATTTCGCCTGGTGGCTCAGCGGCCTGCTGCTGGCCATGGGCACGGCGGCGGGGGCCAGCGCGCTGCGCATGACCGGATATGCGGAGTGGTTCGCCGTCCCGGTGATCGCGGTCGCGGCCATGGAGGTGCTGGCCTGGACCGGCTACGCCAACTGGCTGGCGGTGGCGCTGGCGGCGGCGGTGGCCAGCCCGGTGACCGCCGACAGCCTCGCCACCAAGGCGACCAACGCCATCTCGCCGCTGTTCGCCGAGTCCCACAGACACCCCGCGCCCTCAGGCAAGCCCGGCGTCGCCAAGGGGCCCCGGAAGAAGCCGCCGGAGGACCACTGCTTCGACATCGCCGCCTTCGACGCCCTGGACGACGCGACGCCCACGGGGATCGTGCTCGGCGAGGTGGACCTCGGCCCCTTCGTGCTCGCCTCCACCGATCACAGCGCCCTAGCCGGACCCTACCATCGCATGAGCTGGGGCATCCTGCGCGCCCACGCGATCCTGAAGGCTCCGGCGGACGGCGCCTCGGCCGATCTCGCGCGCCAGGCGGGGATCGCATACGTGGTGGAATGCCGGATGCATTCGCGCCACGGCGACCGTGACGACATGGCCAAGTCCGCGCTGCAGAAGCGGCTGGACGCCGGCCAGCCTCCGTCCTGGCTGCAGCCCCTATCGGCCAAGAGCGAACCGCTTCAGGTCTACCGCGTCTTGCCGCCCGGAGCCGTGGCGGGACCGCCGCCGGCCAAGCCGGCCTCATGACCTGGGCTAAGCTGTTCCGCGGTCTTCGCCGCAGCTTCTGGTGGCTGTGGCTCTGGGAGCTGAGCGTCGTCGCCTGGGCGCTGCTGGCCTCCTACTTCACCCTGGGGCGCGACGGACACCTGGACTGGACCGGCCATGCTCTGGGCCGCGACTTCATCAACTCCTGGACCGCGGGGCACCTGATCCTGTCGCACCAGGTTCACGACATCTTCCAGCCCGACCTGTTCCTGGGCCACGAGCAGGACCTGTTCGACCCGGACCTGCCGTTCCACTTCTGGTCCTATCCGCCGCCCAACCTGTTCCTGGTCGCGCCGCTCGGTTTCACCTCCTACTTCGTAGGGCTGGCGCTCTGGAGCCTGGCGGGGCTCGTGGCGCTCGGCTTTGCGGCGCGGTCCTGGACGCGCGACCCCTGGCTCTGGTCGCTGCTCATGCTGGCGCCGGCGACGGCGACCAACATCGGGCTCGGCCAGAACGGCGCCTTCACCGCCGCGATCCTGATCGGCGGGCTCAGCCTGATCGACCGCCGCCCCATCGCCGCCGGGGCGCTTCTGGGCCTGCTGATCTTCAAGCCGCAGATCGCGGTGCTGCTGCCGGTCATCGTGCTGGCGGGGCGGCGCTGGCGCACGATGGGAGCGGCGGCGGCCGTCGTGGTCGCGGTCATCGCCCTGTCGGTCCTGGTGTTCGGGCTGGACGCCTGGCGCGGCTTCCTCGGCCCGACCCTGCGGATGCAGGCGATCATGCTGAAGCACGGCAAGGGCCCGTTCCAGTGGATGATGCCGTCGGCCTACATGTCCGCGCGCCTGCTGAAGCTGCACATGGGCGGCGCCCTGGCGGTGCAGGCGCCCTTCACCCTGCTCGCCGTGGTGCTGACCGCCTGGACCTGGCTGAAGCCCGAGCGGCCGCTGGAGCTTCGCGCCTCGGTGCTGATGATCGCCACCTTCGTGGCCAGCCCTCAGGCCTTCAACTACGACCTGATTCCGGCCGGCGCGGCGGCGCTGACCTTGCTGCGCTGGGACCGCATCCGCTGGCTGGCGCTGGGGCTGGCCATGCTGGTCTGGTCCACGCCGGTGGCCATGGTCGCCCTGCAGTGGGCGCACGCGCCCATCGCGCCCCTGGTGCTGACCGCAGGCCTGGTGCGGCTGACTATGCTGGCCTTGCGCCCTGGCGCGCGCCGCCGCGAGGTCCTGCCGGACGTGGCGCTGGCCTTCCCGTCCGGTCCGTCGCCTGTGCGGGCTTCGAGACGCGAGCAGGCTCGCTCCTCAGCATGACGGATGAAGGCGCTTTCTCCTCTTTCGTCATCCTGAGGAGCCCTCGCAGAGGGCGTCTCGAAGGACGCACCCACGCGTCGGTCGGGCCCTGACCCATGCTCACGGACGGCGTCGGCCTGCGCGTCCTGTTCGCCCCGGCCGCGGGCGCGCATATCGGCGGCGGTCACATCATGCGCGACCTCGCCCTGGCGCAAGCCCTGCACGCGAGGGGCGCGGCCAGCGTCTTCGCCGTCCCGCCCTGGGGCGAGCGGCTGGTGGAGCGCTTCGCCGAGACGCCCGCATCGGCGCATCCGCTCGACCGCTCCGGTGAGCCCGCCCTGATCGCGCTAGCCGTCGAGGCGGTGCATCCGGACGTCCTGGTGCTGGACGACTACGGCCTGGAGGCGGCGGCGACGGCGCCGCTGCGGCGGCCGGGCCTGAGCCTCGCCGTCGTCGACGACCTGGCCGAGCACGAGGGGCTTGCTGTCGCCAGGCAGGGGGAG
>CAXTUT010000320.1:0-2720 GCA_964247465.1 uncultured Caulobacteraceae bacterium
GCGCCCACCGGCGCGCCCCCGTCCTTCGCCGACATCATCGAGCGGGTCGCCCCCGCGGTGGTCTCCATCGAGGTGACGACGCACCTGAAGCAGCAGCGCACCCTGCAGATTCCCGGCCTGCCCTTCCCCTTCAACGTGCCGGGCCAGGGAGGGGGCGACGACGGCGACGACAATGGCGACGACAGCGCCAGCCCCGCCGATCCAGCCCAGCCCACGCCCACGCCGGGAATCCACGTCCACCCCGCGCCCCGGCGCGCGCCCAAGGGACCGGAGGCCATGGCCGCCGGCTCGGGCTTCTTCATCTCGCGCGACGGCTACATCGTCACCAACAACCACGTCGTTGAGGACGCCGACACCATCAAGGTGACGCTTAGCGACCAGCGCGAGCTGACCGCCCACCTGATCGGCCGCGACCCGCTCAGCGACATCGCGGTGATCAAGGTCGACGGCGCCGACTTCCCCTTCGTCAGTTTCGAGACCGCGTCCAAGCCGCGGGTCGGCGACTGGGTGATCGCCATCGGCAATCCCTACACACTGGGCGGCACGGTCACCGCCGGCATCGTGTCGGCGGAGGATCGCGCCATCGGCCAGCAGTTCATCAACTACCTGCAGGTCGACGCGCCCATCAACCGCGGCAACTCCGGTGGCCCGACGTTCGACGTGTTCGGCCGCGTCGTGGGCGTGAACACCGCCATCTTCTCGGAGTCCGGCGGATCGGTGGGCATCGGCTTCGCCATACCGGCCGACCTCGCCGCCAACATCAGCCGCCAGCTGATCGCGACGGGCCACGTGGTGCGAGGCTATCTCGGCGTGGCCATCCAGACGGTGACGCCCGACATCGCCGCCAGCGAGGGCCTTGGCCAGCGGCGCGGCGCGCTGGTGGGCGACGTCACACCCGGCGGCCCGGCGGCGCGTGCGGGCGTGCAGGTCGGCGACATCATCCTGTCGGTCAACAGCCGCGCTGTGAAGTCGTCGGAAGACCTCTCCCAGGTCACCGCCGACGTGCCGCCGGGCGGCGCTCTCTCGCTGGAGATCCTGCGTAACGGCCGCCACTTCACCTTGGTCGCCCGCTCCGGCTCGCGCCCGTCGGAGGCCACGCTGAACCCTAACGCGCCCGGCGGCGACAGCGGCGGCCAGGCGCCGGGCGTCGCGCCGTCCAACCTGCGCGTGCTCGGCATGGGCCTGACGCCGCTGACCGAGGCCGCGCGCCAGCAGTTCAACGTGCCCGCCACGGTGCACGGCGGCGTGGTGGTGACCAAGGTCGATCCGGACTCCGACGCCGTCCACCAGGGCATACGGCCGGGTCTGGTGATCCAGCGGGCGGGCGACCGGGCGGTGAACGCGCCTGCCGACCTGATCGCCGCGGTGGCGGAGGTGCGCCGCGCCGGGCGTCCGTCGATCCTTCTGCTGGTCAACCAGAACGGCCGGGCGATCTTCCTGCCGGTCAAGTTGGACAGCGGCGACCCGCAGCACTAGCCTGACGCGGGCGCGGCGGGGGCCGCGCCCGATGGGGAGGGCGCGTTGCGGATACTCGTCGTAGAGGATGACGCGGAGGCCGCCGCCGCCATGTGCCGCGGTCTGAGCGAGGCCGGCCACGTCTGCACCACGGCCGTGGACGGCGCCGCGGGTCTTGTGACGGCGCGCAACGCCGCCTTCGACGTCATGGTGGTCGATCGCATGATGCCCAAGATGGACGGCGTCGCCCTGGTCGAAGCGCTGCGGCGCGGCGGCGACGCCACGCCTGTGCTGTTTCTAAGCGCGCTCGGCGAGATCGAGGATCGGGTGAGCGGCCTGAAGGCCGGGGGCGACGACTACCTCGTCAAGCCCTACGCCTTCCCCGAGCTGATCGCGCGGGTCGAGGCGCTGGCGCGGCGGCGCGAGACCGGTTCGGTGCAGACGCTGCTTAAGGTCGGCGAACTGGAGATGGACCTGATCGGCCGCCGCGTCAGCCGCGCAGGCCGCGACATCGACCTGCAGCCGCGCGAGTTCCAGCTTCTGGAATACCTCATGCGCCACGCCGGCCAGTCGGTGACCCGCACCATGCTGCTGGAGGAGGTCTGGCACTACCACTTCGACCCGCAGACCAACGTGATCGACGTGCACATCTCGCGCCTGCGCTCCAAGATCGACAAGGACTTCGACAGGCCCATGCTGCAGACGGTGCGCGGCGCGGGCTACCGGCTGGATGGGTGACCCGACCTTGGCTCCCCTGTGGTCCGCCCCTCCCGGCGACGGCCTGGACCCAGGTCCTGGAGCGGCTCGGCAAGGAGAGGACCAGCCGGAGTGTCGATCCACGAAGCCGGCCGAAGCGGCTTATGATCTGGGTCCCGGCCTTCGCCGGGATGAGCGGCGGTGAGGCAGGTATGCCCTCCACCTGAGCGGCGCTGATGCGCCTGCCCTCGCTCGCGCGCACCACGCCGTTCCGGCTGACGCTGGTGTTCCTGGCGCTGTTCGCCGCCTCCGCCGCCGCCTTCCTGGCCTACATCTACGTGGCGACGGCGGGCGAGGTGACGCGCCGCGCCGACCAGGACGTGCGACGCGAGCTGGACTCGCTGCAGGCCGTCTACGACCGCGGCGGCTTTACCGCCCTGAACCAGGCGGTGATCCAGCGCTCGGTGGGCGAGCGGCCCTATCTCTACCTGCTGATGGACGCGCACGGGCGCGTCGTCACCGGCGACCTCGCCGCCTCGCCCATGGACGACCCGACCGCCGCCCCCGCC
>CAXTUT010000321.1:0-1372 GCA_964247465.1 uncultured Caulobacteraceae bacterium
CCCTTGGCGCGGGCGGGTGGCGCGCTGAACGCCCTGTTCATCGAGGGCGCCGCGACGGGCAGGCTGTTCGTCCAAGGCGCCGGCGCGGGCGCCGGTCCCACCGCCGCCGCTGTCGCAGCCGACATCGTCGACGCCGCGGCCGGCCCTGCGCGCCGCCCGGTCTTCCAGGCGCCGGCGGCTGGCCTTGAGCCCTTGGCGGCCGGCGATGCGCGCGCGAGCGCCTCCAAGGTCTACCTGAGACTGGTGGTGCGCGATCGTCCCGGCGTCATCGCCCAGGTCTCCGAAGCCCTGGCCAAGGCGTCCGTCTCCATCGACAGCTTCCTGCAGCATCCCGTCGGCGCCACGGGCCTCGTCCCCATCGTCCTGACCACCCAGGCGGCCGGCGCTGCGGCCATCGCCGACGCGGTGGAGCATATCTCGGCCCTTGAGGCGGTGACTGAGCGCCCCCGAACGATCCGGATCGTGCGCGGCTGAGAGCCCGGGGTCGGCGGCCGGGGCGAGTTGTCCTTTTGGACGCCGCTCCGCCGCTCCCCAGGATGAGGGATGATCGAACCTCTTCAACTCTCCTCATGTTGAGGAAGGCTGCAAGCAGCCTGTCTCAAAGCACGCAGGCCTCGCCGCGTGCTTTCGACTCACCGACACGGTGGCGGCGACGCTGTAGGTTGAGCTTATGTCCGCCCGCTCCGCCCGCTCCGCCCTGATTCGTTGTCACCGTCCGGCCCCAGGTCTCGCCTGATGGCCGACGGTTTCGCGTCCATGGCCTATCTCGGCGTCGAGCGGTCGCTGACGGGGCGCACGTGGCGACAGCGACCCGCGGACGCATCCCTGGTGCGCGCGCATCAGCACCGATTGGGGCTGGAGGAGCCGCTGGCCCGCGCCCTGGCCGCTCGGGGGGTGGATGAGGCGGCGGCGCCTGCCTATCTCGCACCGACGCTGAAGGCCCTGTTCCCCGACCCGTCCAGCTTCGCCGACATGGACAAGGCGGCGTCGCTGCTGGTCGAGGCGGTGGCGGACGGTCGACGCTGTGTCGTGTTCGCCGACTACGACGTGGACGGCGCGACCAGCGCGGCGCTGCTGGTGCGCTGGTTCCGCGCCATGGGCCGCGACCTGCCGATCTATGTGCCGGACCGGCTGACCGAAGGCTACGGCCCAAGCCCCGCCGCCTTTCGAACGCTGAAGGCGCAAGGCGCGGAGCTGGTGGTGACGGTGGACTGCGGCGCGGCCGCCCGCGACGCCCTGGAGACCGCCGCCGCCCTCGGTCTGCCGGTGGTGGTGATCGACCACCACCTGATGCGCTCCGGCGACCCGCCCCCGGCCGCCGCCCTGGTCAATCCCAACCGCCCCGACTGTGGATCAGGGCAGGGCGGGCTGG
>CAXTUT010000321.1:1382-2636 GCA_964247465.1 uncultured Caulobacteraceae bacterium
GAGGCCTGTTCGAGGCGCGGCCGGAGCCGGACGTGCGCCACTGGCTGGACCTCGCCGCGCTCGGCGCGATCTGCGACGTTACCGCGCTCACCGGCTTCAACCGCGCCCTCGCCGCCCAGGGGCTGAAGGTCATGTCGGCTTGGCGCAACCCCGGCCTGAAGGCGCTGCTGGCGGCGGCGGGCGTGGCGGAGGGACCGGCGACGAGCTTTCACGCAGGCTTTGTGCTCGGCCCCAGGATCAACGCCGGCGGCCGGATCGGACGCTCGGACCTCGGCGCGCGGCTCCTGGCCACCGATGACCCGGTCGAGGCGGCCGAGCTCGCCGCCGAGCTCGACGCGCTGAACGTCACCCGCAAGGCGGTGGAGAGCGAGACGTTCGAGGCGGCCGTGCGCGCGCTCGAGCAGGGCGGGGGCGTGGACCCGGTCGCGCCGGTGCTAGTCGCGTGCGGGCAGGACTGGCACCCGGGCGTGGTCGGCATCGTCGCCAGCCGGCTGCGGGAGCGCTACCGGCGCCCCGCCGTGGTCATCGGACTGGATGCGGCCATGGACGTGGGCAAAGGTTCGGGCCGCTCGCAGCCGGGCGTGAACCTCGGCCGGGCGGTGCAGGCGGCCTACGACGAAGGCCTGCTGCTCGCCGGCGGCGGCCACGCCATGGCGGCGGGATTGACGGTGCGGCCCCGCGCCGTGGACGACCTGCGCGCTTTCCTCTGCGAGCGCCTCGCCACGGAGCGCGCCGACGCTCAGGCTGCGGATGTCCTGGAGATCGACGCCCTGGTCAGCGCAGGCGCGGCCGGCCGCGCGCTCTGGACCGCCTTCCAGCAGATGATCCCGTTCGGTCCCGGGAACCCGGAGCCGCTGTTCGCCGCGCCTGCGATGCGCATCGAGCGGCCGATGGCCGTGCGCGGTGGCCACGTGCGCTGCATCCTGATCGATGATAGCGGCGCCAAGTTGCGGGCGATGGCATGGCGCTCGGCGGAGACGGCGCTCGGCCGCCGCATTCTGGCCGGCGACGGGGCGATCCACGTCGTCGGCCGATTGCGGCCAGACGACTGGATGGGCCGTGACGCGGTCGAGCTCGAGATCGAAGACGCGGCGGACCCGCGCCAGGTCGGTTAAGCGCCTCGCCGTCGCTTCATCGACGCAGCGGAAAACGGCGGGGCCCGCTTGCATCGCCCGCAGCGGCCGAGCTATAGGGCACGACCTCGCCGCGGTCCCTTCGTCTATCGGTTAGGACACCAGATTTTCATTCTGGGAA
>CAXTUT010000322.1:0-2624 GCA_964247465.1 uncultured Caulobacteraceae bacterium
GCGCTGATGGCCGAGCTCGAGACGGCCTGAGAGTTTGACCCGCCCCATCGGGGGAGGGGAACCAGGCGAAGCCTGGTGGGGGGGGCTCCAGCTTGACGCCGCCGCGTCAGCTGGAGCCCCCTCAGTCGGCTTTGCCGACAGCTTCCCCAGCGGGGGAGCATCTGGTCTTAGAATCCCTGACGAGACAGGCGCGCTTCGGCTCCCTATCTTCCCCTCACAGGCCGCAGACCGTGAGACCCGCCATGGACGCCTTCTCCTCCGCCACCGACTACGACGCCGCCCGCTTCAAGCGCGCGGGCCGCGGCCGCATCTACGACAGCATCGTCGACACGCTGGGCGACACGCCGCTGGTGCGCCTGCCGCGCCTCTCCGCCGAGGAGAAACCGCTGGGCGAGGTGCTGGCCAAGCTGGAGTTCTTCAACCCGCTGGCCAGCGTCAAGGACCGCATCGGCGCCTCCATGATCGAGGCGCTGGAGGTGCAGGGCGTGCTGAAGCCCGGCGCGACGCTGGTGGAGCCGACGTCGGGCAATACCGGCATCGCGCTCGCCTTTGTGGCGGCCGCGAAGGGCTACCGCCTGATCCTGACCATGCCGGAATCCAGCTCCATCGAGCGGCGCAAGATGCTGGCCCTGCTCGGCGCGCAGGTGGAGCTGACGCCGGCGGAGAAGGGCATGCGCGGTGCGGTCGCCCGGGCGCAGGAGCTGCTGGCCGAGATCGAGGGCGCGGTCATGCCCCAGCAGTTCGAGAGCAAGGCCAATCCCCTGGTCCATCGCGTCTCCACCGCCGAGGAGATCTGGACCGACACCTCCGGCAAGGTCGACGCGGTGGTCTGCGGCGTGGGCACCGGCGGCACCATTACCGGCATCGGACAGGTGCTGAAAGCCCGCAAGAGCGCGCTGCGCATGGTGGCGGTGGAGCCCGAAGCCTCGCCCGTGCTGTCCGGCGGGGAGCCGGGCCCGCACAAGATCCAGGGTATCGGCGCGGGCTTCGTGCCGGGCGTGCTCGACCGCCAGGTGATCGACGAGGTGATCACCGTCTCCAACGCCGACAGCTTCGACTGGGCGCGGCGGGCGGCGCGGGTGGAGGGCCTGCCCGTGGGCATCTCGTCCGGCGCGGCGCTGAAGGCCGGCTTCGAGCTCGCCGAGCGCGAGGACTACGCCGGCAAGACCGTGGTGGTGATCATCCCGAGTTTCGCGGAGCGGTATCTGTCCACCGCGCTGTTCGAGGGGCTGTGAAGCCTGGCGGGCTGCGTCCTTCGAGCCACCCCTTCGGGGCTCCTCAGGATGACGAAGGATGGCGATCCTACAGACGTCGTCATGCTGAGGAAGCCTCCGCAGGAGGCTGTCTCGAAGCACGCACGCCCGCTGTCGCACGCACCGACACCGTGACCTCCGCCCAGCGATCCGCCATCATGCGCGCTGTGCCGGCCAAGGACAGCGCGCCCGAGCTGAAGGTCCGGCGCATCCTGACGGCCATGGGGCTGCGCTACCGGCTGCACCGGCGGGACCTGCCGGGCTCGCCCGACATCGTCTTCCCGCGGCGCCGGCTGGCGCTGTTCGTGCACGGCTGCTTCTGGCATGGCCACGATTGCCGCCGGGGCGAGCGGACGCCGAAGTCCAACACCGACTACTGGCTGGCCAAGATCGCCCGCAACCGCGCCCGCGACGCTTGGGCTTCGGCCCAGCTCGCCGCGTCGGGCTGGCGCGCCGCGACGGTGTGGGAATGCGAGCTGAAGGAAGAGGCGGCGCTCGGAGCGATGTTGCGCCACATTCTCGCGCTCCCACCGCAGGGTTAACTCCCCTTAAGCCTTAGCGCCTTAGTTTCGTCCCTCGCTCGCGCTTCACGGGCGCGAACCGGATCGCGTGAGCATGCCCGACCCCGCCGCCCTGACCGCCGCGAGCTTCAGCCCGCTGTCCATCTTCCTCAGCGCCGACTGGGTGGTGAAGCTGGTCATCGCCGGCCTGGTCATCGCCTCCCTGTGGTCCTGGGCGGTGATCCTGGACAAGGCGGTGCGGCTGACGGCGATGAACCGCGACGCGGAAGCCTTCGAGGCGGCGGTCGGATCGGGGCGCCCGCTGGAGGAGATCGCCACCGAGGTGGGCGAGGACCCGGTCCAGCCCCTGCCGCGCATGCTCCAGGCCGCCCTGCACGAGTGGCGCGCCACCCGCAGCGCCCGCGGCCTGAGCGACACCCAGACCGCCCTGGCCATCAGCCGCATCGACAAGGCGCTGGACAGCGTCATCGCCAAGGAGGGGCGGCGGGTGGAGGAGGGTCTGGGCCTGCTGGCCATCGTCGCCACCGCCTCGCCCTTCATCGGGCTGTTCGGCACGGTCTGGGGCATCATGACCGCCTTCCAGGCCATCGCCATCCAGAAGAACACCAACCTGACCGTGGTGGCGCCGGCCATCGCCCACGCCCTGTTCGCCACCGCGATCGGCCTGGTCGCCGCCATCCCGGCCTACATCGCCTACAACAAGTTCTCCACCGATGCGTCCAAGTTCAACGGCCGGCTGGAGAGCTTCGCCGACGACCTGTCGGCGGCGGTGGCGCGGCGGCTCGGCGACCGGCTGGGCCAGCCCGCCGACGTCGAGCGGATCTGAGCGGTGGCGCTCTCGGTCCACGAC
>CAXTUT010000323.1:0-2624 GCA_964247465.1 uncultured Caulobacteraceae bacterium
CGCGGCGGGGCTGCTGCACGCCTTCGCTACCCAGGCGCCGTCGTGGAGCCCGAAGGCCGCCGCGGTGGTCTTACTGGGCGCCGGCGGCGCCGCCCGCGCCGCGGTGGAGGCGATGTCGCAGGCGGGCGCGCGCGTTGCGGTGGCCAACCGCACCCACGAGCGCGCCCAGGGCTTGGCCGGCGACTTCGCCGGCGTGGAGGCGGTGACGGGCGCGCGCCTGCAGCAGGTCTTGTCCGAAGCGACGGCGGTCATCAACGCCACTCCAGCCGCCCGGGACGGCGTGGTCGCCATGGAGCTCCGGCTCGACGCCCTGCCTGCGTCGGCGATCGTCATGGACATGGTCTACACGCCGCTGCGCACGCCGCTGCTGCGCGCCGCCCAGGCGCGGGGACTGGCGACGGTGGATGGCCTAGCCATGCTGATCGGCCAGGCGTTGCCCTCGTTTGAGGCCTTCTTCGGCCGTGCGGCCCCCGCGGACCTCGACGTCCGCGGCATGGCGCTGGCGGCCCTGGGCGAGGGCGAGACGTGATCCGGCTCGGCCTGACCGGATCCATCGGTATGGGCAAGAGCACCACCGCCGCCCTGTTCGCTGAAGCCGGCGCTGCGGTCTACGACGCCGACGCCGCCGTGCACGCCCTCTACAGGGCAGGCGGCGAGGCAGGTTCAGCCCTGGCGCCGCTGTTTCCCGGCGTCGTAGGTCCAGACGGGGCGGTGGATCGCGACGCCCTCAGCCGCCGGATCAAGGCGGACGCGGAGGCGCTGCCGGCGCTGGAGGCTGCGGTGCATCCCCTGCTGGCCACCGGCCGTGCGGCGTTTCTGCAAGCCAGCGAGGCCGCAGGGATCGGCGTGGCGGTCTTCGACATCCCGCTGCTGTTCGAGACCGACGCCGCGGACGGCTTCGACGCCGTAGTCGTGGCGAGCGCGCCGGCGGACGTCCAGCGCGCCCGCGTGCTTGCCCGCCCCGGCATGGAGGCCGACAAGCTGGAGCGGCTGCTGGAGCGCCAAACGCCGGATGCGGACAAGCGCGCGCGCGCCGACTTCGTGGTGGAGACCGGCCGCGGGCTCGACGACGCCCGCGCCCAAGTCCGCGCGATCATGGCCGCGGTCTTGCGCCCGCAGGCGAAGCCGACGTAGAGCCCACGGGGCCGGCCCAGGCGGCCCGGCGGATCGGACATGGCGTGACCACCCCCACAGCCCTCCTGAAGGTGATGATCGACGCCGCCCGCAAGGCCGGCCGCAAGCTGGCGCGCGACTTTGGCGAGATCGAAGAATTGCAGGTCTCGCGCAAGGGCCCGGCCGACTTCGTCTCCAACGCCGACCTGGCCGCCGAGCAGACCCTGTTCGAGGAGCTGTCCAAGGCTCGGCCCGGCTACAACTTCCTGGGCGAGGAGAGGGGGCTGATCGAGGGCACCGACAAGACCCACACCTGGATCGTCGATCCCCTGGACGGCACCACCAACTACCTCCACGCCATACCGCATTTCGCCGTCAACATTGCGCTGGAGCGTGACGGGCAGGTGGTGGGGGCGGTGACCCACAACCCGGTCACCAACGACACCTTCTGGGCCGAGCGCGGCCGCGGCTGCTACAACAACGACAAGCGGCTGCGCGTCGCCTCCCGTCGACGGCTGGAGGACTGCCTGTTCGCCACCGGCATCCCGTTCATGGGCAAGCCGGGCCACGCCCAGTTCCTCAAGGAGCTGCACCAGATGACCAGCCGGGTGGCCGGCGTGCGCCGCTTCGGCTCCGCCGCGCTGGACCTCGCCTGGGTCGCCGCGGGTCGCTACGACGGCTACTGGGAGCGCGACCTGAAGCCCTGGGACGTGGCCGCCGGCGTCTTGCTGGTGACCGAGGCCGGCGGCAAGGTCACCGCCGTGGACGGCGAGCCGCTGGATCTGCATCACCCCACCCTCTGCGCCGCCAGCCTGGAGTTGCACCCGCTGCTGGTGGAGCGCATCAAGGCCGCCGGGTAGGGCGGCGACGCTCTGTCGCTGGACCTCGCTCGCGAAGCGCCTCATCTAGGCGGTCATGGCGCGCGAGATCGTCCTGGATACCGAGACCACCGGCATTGATCCCCGCTCGGGGCATCGGGTCATCGAGATCGCCTGCATCGAGGTGGAGGACCTGCTGCCCACCGGCGCTCACTTCCACCGCTACATCGATCCCGAGCGCGACATCGATCCGGACGCGGAGAAGGTTCACGGCATCAGCCGCTCCAAGCTGATGGGCATGCCCAAGTTCGCCGATCGCGAGATCTGCGACCAATTTCTGGACTTTGTCGCCGACGCGCCCCTGGTCGCTCACAACGCTCCCTTCGACCGGGGCTTCATCAACCACGAGCTGGAGCGCTGCGGTCGCCTCGCCCTGCCGGAACAGCGCTGGCGCTGCACCTATGAGCTCGCCAAGAAGCGCTTCCCCGGGATGTACAATTCGCTCGACGCCTTGTGCAAACGCTTCAAGATCTCGCTGGCCGAGCGGGAGAAGCACGGCGCGCTGATCGACACCCGGCTGCTCGCCATGGTCTATCTGGAGCTTCAGGGCGGCAAGGAGCGGGGCCTGGACCTCGGCCCGCAGGCCGCGTCGGCGACCCGGGCGGCGGCGGTCGCGGCGGCTGGGGCCTACGG
>CAXTUT010000324.1:0-2613 GCA_964247465.1 uncultured Caulobacteraceae bacterium
GGGGAAGGATGCTGATGGACGTTCATTGTCAGCGAAGCTGGCCGACGTCAGCCAGGATCACCCCGGCCGTCGCCTTGGCCGAACCCACCACGCCCGGCACGCCCGCGCCCGGATGGGTGCCTGCGCCGACGAAGTAGAGGTTGCGGATCATGTCGTCGCGGTTGTGGGTCCGAAACCACGCGCTCTGGGTCAGGATAGGCTCCAGCGAGAAGGCGGAGCCCAGGTGGGCGTTCAGCTCGCCCTTGAAGTCGGCCGGCGTGAAGATGCGCTGGGTGACCAGGCTCTCGCGCAAGCCCGGCAGCAAGCGCGCCTCCAGCGCCTGCAGGATGCGCTCGGCGTAGGGGCCGCCCTCCGCCTCCCAGTCGATGTCCTGCTTGAGGTTGGGCACGGGCGCGAGCACGTAGAAGCCCGTGCTCCCCTGCGGCGCCAGGTCCGGATCGGTGACGGTCGGCGCATGCAGGTAGAGCGAGAAGTCGGCGCGCAGCGGCTTGGCCCCGCAGATGTCGGCCACCAGCTCGCGGTAGCTCTCGCCGAACAGGATGGTGTGGTGGCGCAGCCCCTCCCAGGTCCGGTCGCAGCCGAAATAGACGACGAACAGGCCCATGCTGAAGCGCTTGGCCCGCAGCGCGGTGGCCTCGGTCCGGCCGCGGGCGTGGCCGCGCAACAGCCGCCCGTAGGTGTGCACGACGTCGGCGTTGGAGGCGACCATGTCGGCCTCCAGCACCTCGCCGGACTGCAGCCGGACGCCCGTGGCGCGCAGGCCCTGGGTGGTGATCTCGTCCACAGGGCTCGAGGTCCGCACCACCCCGCCGAGGTCGGTGAACAGCTTGGCCAGCCCCTGCACCAGCGCGCCGGTGCCGCCCTTGGGGAACCACACGCCCCAGCGGCGCTCCAGCGCGTGGATCAGGGCGTAGATGGAGGAGACGGCGAAGGGGCTGCCGCCGACCAGCAGGGTGTGGAAGCTGAACGCCTGGCGCAGGTGCTCATCGTCGATGAAGCCGGCCACCGTGTCGTAGACGCTGCGCCAGGCCTGCATCTGCGCGAGCTTGGGCGCCGCGGCGAGCATGGACTTGAAGTCCAGGAACGGCACGTGGCCGAGGCGCAGGTAGCCCTCCTCGAACGCCGCCTTGGAATAGGCGAAGAAGCGCTGGTAGCCGGCCACGTCGGCCGGGTTGAACTCGGTGATCTGCCGGTCGAGCTCGGCCTGGTCGTTGACGTAGTCGAACTGGCGGCCGTCCTCCCACATCAACCGGTAGAAGGGCTCCACCGGCAGCAGGGTGACGTAGTCGCTGAGCTGGCGGCCGGACAGCGCGAACATCTCCTCCAGCGAGGACGGGTCGGTGATCACGGTCGGCCCGGCGTCGAAGGTGAAGCCGTCCTGCTCGTAGACGTAGGCCCGGCCGCCGAGCTTGTCGCGCCCCTCCACAAGCGTGGTGGCGATGCCGGCGGACTGCAGGCGCACGGCGAGCGCGAGGCCGCCGAAGCCCGCGCCGATGACCACGGCCCGGCGTCCGGCCAGCTCGCGTCGGCCGGCCTCGGGCCGCCCGTCGGTCACGATCGCGTTCAGTTCGCCCGCATCGTCCATGTCACGCCCTCACAAAGCCACCGCTGCGGAGGGCGCGCAGTCGATGAGCGCTCCAAGCGCGCGTCCAACCTTTATGGGCGCCGCCCCGCGACGCTGCGGATGCGGGCGGACGGGCTAGGGCGAAACGCTCGATCAGCGGCCGGACAGACGACAGACCCTCTTCGATACGCTTTACCGCCAAGCCGGTTCCCCCGCCAGAAACATCATCCCGCCGGGGCTGGACAGCGGCGGCGAAGCCATGCCGTCCTGTCCCGCGGCGCGCCCGATCAGCCAGCGCGACGGAGGAGACGAGCATGGCGCGGCGCGACATCAGCGGGGCGGTCGACTTCGCCCACCTGGAATCCTACGCCGCCGGCGACATGGACCTGGTCGACGAGGTGCTGGGCCTGTTCGGGGAGCAGGCGCAGATGTGGCTGCCGCTGCTGGACCCTTCCGGCCCCGCGCAGGGCTGGCGCGACGCGGCGCACACGCTGAAGGGCTCGGCGCTCGGCGTCGGCGCCTTCGCCCTGGCGCGCACCTGCGACGAAGCCGAAGCGGAGACTTCGCACGACGTCGGCCTGCGCAGCCTGCAGCTCGACCGGATCCGCACGGCGCTGAACGCCGCCCTGCACGACGTCGCCGCCTACCGTCACGAACGCGCGCTGCAGAGCCTGCGCACGTCGCGGCCGTAAGCTGACGGCCACGGTCGGGCGGCTGCGCGTTCCCCAGCGCGCGTGACTGCCCTAAGAGCGCGGCAGGCTTACGAAAGGACGGCGCCGTTGCAGACGCTCTTGCCCCGCGGCGCGTGCGTACTCCAGGTCACCCCGGCGTTGGACGCGGGCGGGGTGGAGCAGACCACGCTGGACATGGCGCAGGCGATCGCGGCGGCTGGCGGCGTGGCGCTGGTCGCCTCGGCGGGCGGGCGGCTGGAGGAGCTGGAACGGGATATGGTCGTAGCGAATTTCCTGCCGGGTGGTATTGTAGGTGTGTCCGCCCACTGTCGCCTGGGCGGTGAGAAACGCTGTTCCCGGCTGCGAAGGCGCGTGAAC
>CAXTUT010000325.1:0-2607 GCA_964247465.1 uncultured Caulobacteraceae bacterium
ACCCGGCGCTGCTGGCGCTCGCCCGCCGCGACGCGCCCGTGAGCCGCTGGACTGAGCTCATGGCGCGGGAGCTCCGGCATGAGGCGGGGCTGGGGGCGGCTATCGTCTGCATGGGTCCCGCTGCGGCCTACGCCAGCGTGGGTCCCATGGGCGTGCTGCCTGTCGTCTCCGGAGCTTAGCCGGAACAGCCCGCCCGCATCGACGTTGATCCTGGGGCAGGCGACAGGCCTGCGGCTCGGCGACGGAGACGATTATGCTGGGGTGGGCGCTTCTTTTCGTGATCGTGGCCGTCGTGGCCTTCTACTTCGGCTTCTTCGCACTGGCCGGCCTGGCGGCGGTGATCGCCAAGGTCTTGTTCCTGATCTTCCTGGTCCTGCTTGTGGTCAGTTTCGTCGTGCGGGCGCTGCGCGGCGGCTCGGTGGTCTGATCCGCTCAGCCTGACGCCGCGGGCCTTCGCACCGGATAGGCGGCGTAGGGTCCGCGGTCGGCGCGCAGCTCACGCCGGCGGCAGACATAGACCTCCTGCTCGGCGTGGGTCACGATGTCGAAGCCCGAGGCGCGCAGCATGGCTTGGGCGCCTGCGGCGTTGGGGATGAACCAGTTGGTCCAGTCGTCGCAGTAAGCGTGCTCGACGAAGTGCAGCTTGGGCCAGCCCGGCTGGTCGAACACTCTTTCTTCGGTGAACGGATAGTCCGGAGCGATCTTGGGCAACGTTTCCGACCCCCGCTGCAAGGACTGGAACAGCATTAGATCGCCCGCGACGTGCTCGTGGATCAGGTCCAGCGCCAGCAGCGGGTGGCGCAGGTGGTAGAGCACGCCCATGAAGACCACGAGGTCGAACCGCTCGCCCAGCGCCGCGATGTCGTAAACGTCGAGCCGGACGAACTCGATGTCGTCGTAGCCTTCCGTGCGGGCGGCGAAACGCGCCTGATCGAGGTAGTGCGGGTCGGTATCCATGGCTACGACCCGGCCGGCCCCCCGCCGTTTCATCTCCAGCGTGTAGAAGCCGCCGTTGCAGCCGATGTCCAGCACGCTCGCGCCGCCCAGGTCCTTGGGCAGGGCGTGGGCGAAGCCTGCGAACTTCACCTGGGGATAGTCGCCGAGGAAATGGTCCGGGGCGGTGTCGACGCCGCCGATCTGCATGTTGTGGAACCAGGGACCGAGCTCGTCTACGCGCCGGGCGATCTCTTCGCGCGACAGCGGACCGGACGCGACGTCGAACGAGGGGCCATGAGTCCGCCGGGCGGTCAGATCGTCAGCGCTCATGAGGTCCCCAGCCTGTCGAGCTCCGGACCCACCTCAGCGCTACCGAGCGCCAAATGCCTCGCGGCTGCGACGCGGTGATAAGGCGCAGCTAAGCTCCTGAGTTCCTGGACCGGTCTGCGCCACGGCCGCACCCTGCTGCGGCAAAAACCCGGATCGCCGTCTGCGCGGACAGGGCGGAAGGCGAGGTTCGCCGTGTAGCCGGGTCTTCAACCGCGGGATGAAAGGCTTGGCGGCGCGGTGCGATCCGGCCGACATGCGGGTTGCGGCGGTGTGACGCGTTGAGCGTCCGCCAAGCCAGGCATCTTCCGGCTTCGGCCATTTCGGGGTGAGCGCATGTCGATCGGTTTGAACGCAATCGCCGCGGCTGCGGCCACGGTGCTGCTGGCGGGCGCGGCGGGCTCCGCCTCGGCGCAGCCGGAATACGGGTATGGCGAGCTTCCTCCGGCGCCCTACCAGCAGGTCGGGGGCTACGGCGGCGGGTCGTGCGAGCGCGAGAGCTTCACCCTGCTCGGCGCCCATGCAGGCCTGACCGTGCTGGGCGTCGACCTGGACGCCGGCGCGCGGCTCGGCGTGCCGTACGACAGCGGCTGCAGCGGCGGCTATCAGGGCGGATCCTTCCAGCCGCGGCCGGAGGCGCCGCCTGAGGGCCCTCCGCCTTACGGCTATCCGCAGCAAGGCTACGGGCAGCAGGGTTACGAGCAGCAGGGCTACGGCTACGCGCCCCCGCCGTACCCGAACTTCGCGCCGCCCAGCTATGGGTATGCGGCCATGCGTCAGGCTCCACCGCCGGCCTACTACGGCGCGCCCTGCGGCTGCACGGTCGCACGCGGCTGGTGAGCGGGGGCGCCCGGCCTAGCCGTCGCGGCGGGCCGGGTGCACGCGAGTACGCCAAAGCGCGTCGAGGCCTCGCGCCAACAGCGCCAGGATACGTCGCGATCGGTGATCTCAGGCGGGTCGTCGATGGCGGCGGTCCCCTGCACAACGACGTCGTAGAGCCACAGGATGGCGGAGCCGGGCGGGTTGGCGGCCGCCAGCAGGCGGTCGTTGGGGTCCTCGCCCGGCTTCAGCACGATGGCCTGCACCGGCACGTCCATATGGTCGCGGTGCAGGAAGAAGCCGCCCAGCGCTTCCAGCTGCTCGGGGTGAAGGATAGGATCGACCGGATGGTCCCACAGGAAGACCAGCCGGCTTGGGCGCGCCTGCTCGATCGACTTTGACGCCGCCTCGAAATTATAGCGTCGCGGCGCCATGCGCAGATGGTCCGCCAGCATCCAGCCGCTGACGGCCAGGTAGAGCGCGCCGAGCGCCCCCACCGCACCCGGCGCCGCGACGCTATAATTT
>CAXTUT010000326.1:0-2588 GCA_964247465.1 uncultured Caulobacteraceae bacterium
AGGCGGCGGTGATCCCCAAGGGCTGGGGCACGTTCCGCGCCTCCTGCAACCTGCTGGACTACCTGGACTTCAAGTCGGTGGCCAAGTCGTCCAGCGCCGGGGGCAAGGGCGGCGGCTCGGCCAAGACCTACAGCTACAGCGCCAGCGTGGTGCTGGGCGTGTGCGCAGGCCCGGTGGCGGGTATCCGCACCGTCTGGCGCGACCAGTCGACCTATACCGACGGCTCGACCACAGCCCTGAGCCAGGCGAGCCTGAGCCTGGTCACGGGCCTGATCGGCCAGCCGCCCTGGAGCTACCTAGAGGGCGCGCACGCCGACCACGCCATCGGGTATTCCGGCCTGGCCTATGTCTGCGCCGCCAACTACGCGCTGAACGACAGCGCCACGGTCGCCAACCACGCCTTCGAAGTGCAGTCCGCCATCCGCCAGGTCGTCGGCGGCCGGACGCTGGACGACGCCAACCCCGCAGACATCGTCGCCGACCTGCTCGCGAACACGCCGCAGTGGCCCGCGGGCGCCTTGTCGGACCTCGGCGGCTACGCCGCCTACTGCCTGGCGACCGGCCTGCTGCTCTCGCCCTTGCTGGACGCTCAGCGCAGCGGCGCGGACGTGCTGAGCGACATCCTGACCGCTTCCAACGCCGACGCGGTTTGGTCGGACGGGACGCTCAAGATCACCCCCTATGGCGACACTCCGGTCAGCGGCGCCGGCGTGAGCTGGTCGCCCGACCTCGACCCGCTCTACGACCTGGACGACGACGACTTCCAGGCGCAGCCGAACGCCGATCCCGTCCAGCGCGACGTCAAGCGCGGCTCGAACGCCTACAACGCCGTGCAGGTGGAGTTCCTCGACCGCGCCCAGGCCTACGCGAGCGACATGGCGCCCGCGCGCGACCAGGCCAGCATCGACGCCTTCGGACTATGCCGGCAGGACCCCGTGGCGCTGCACTGCATCTGCGATGCGGCGGTGGCCAGCCACGTCGCCCAGCTGCTGGTGCAGCGCGCCTGCCACGTGCGGCGCAACTACAGCTTCCAGCTGGACGAGCGCTACGGCCTGCTCGACCCGATGGACCTGGTCACCCTGACCAGCGGCCGGCTCGACCGGGTGCTGGTGCGCCTGACCCAGGTGAAGGAAGAGGACGACGGGACGATCTCGTGCGTCGCGGAGGAGATGCTGGTCGGCGCCGCCCACGCCGCGCTCTACACGCGCCAGGCCGCCGGTGGCTACGTCTCCAACTTCGCCGCCGATCCGGGACCGGTCTCGAACCCGGTGCTGATCAACCCGCCGGTCGGCTATGTCGCGCAGGCGGTGGCGTCGCTCAGCGCCAGCGCGGGCGGGGTGAGCGCGTCGTCCGTCGGCTACGAGGCCTGGGCCGCGGTGGCGGGAACGGGGCCGAACTGGGGCGGGTGCGAGGTCTGGGCGTCCCTGGACGACCTCAGCTACCAGAAGGTCGGCGAGGTGGAGGGGCGCGCCCGCTACGGCGTCTCCACCGCCGACTTCCCGGCCGGCGGCGACCCTGACACCACGAACGCGCTCAAGCTCGACCTGTCTGCAAGCCTGGCCGAGCTCGATCCAGCGACGCAGGCCGATGCGGACGGCGGCGCGACCTTGTCGGTCGTCGGCGGTGAGATGATCGCCTGGCGCGACGCCATCCTGACGGGCCCGAACGCCTACACGCTCGACGGCTACATCCGGCGCGGGCTGTACGGCACGCCCATCGCCGACCATCCGGCGGGCTCGGAGTTCGTGCGCGTCGACGCCGACGTGTTCCGCTACGCCTACGGGCCGCTGCAGGCCGGCAAGACGCTGTATCTGAAGTTCCCGAGCTTCAACCTGTATGGCCAGGGCCTGCAGGGGCTGGACCAGGCCATCGCCTACGCGATGCCGCTGACGCCCAACACCACGTCTTCGGTGATCGAGGTGCAGGCGCAAAGCATCGTCGGCCAGGGCGCGCTGGCCACCCTCGACACCGCCGACACCGACCAGATCGCTCCTAACGCCATCACCTATGGCGCGACGCTGGACGCCAGCCCCTCGATCACCCTGACCAAGGGCGCGAGCTATGTGCAGGTGGGCGAGCTGGTCTACCAGCCCGACGGCGGGCGGCTGAAGATCGATTGTCTGGTGGTGCTCGGCAACGGCTCCAGCGAGGACGCGGGCGTGGCTCTCTCGGTGCGTCGCGACGGGCTGGAGATCGACAGCTTTCCGCTGATCGCACGCGCCAACTTCCAGACGCCCTGGACGCCCTTCACCTTCGACGACGACGCCCCCGCCAGCCAGGACGCCGACTACACGGTGTGGGCCGAGATTCCCAACGCGCCCGGGGCGAACAGCTGCACGGTCGGGCGGGTACGCATCGCCATCGAGGAGTTCAAGCGATGAGCGAGCCCGACCCCTACGCCCGCCTGCGCGTCGCCATCTACGCCGCAGACGGTTCCGTGCGCGCGCTGATGAGCGGCGCGCTGAAGACCATCGAGGCCAACACGCCGCCCGGCGGCTGCTGGCGCGTGGTGCCAGCGTCGGTGCGCCGGCTCGCCGACGTGCGGCCGGCCGGCAGCTGAAACCCCCCTCCCCCTCGATGGGGGAGGG
>CAXTUT010000327.1:0-2584 GCA_964247465.1 uncultured Caulobacteraceae bacterium
TGGGGTGATGGCTCGCTGGGTAGGCCTGAAGTTTGGTCGTTTAACGAGCAGCAGAAGGGGGCGTTAGCAAACTCCACGCGCCCTCACCCCAGCGCCGACCCCGCCGCCGCCGGCCCTTCGCTGCTGGCGTACGCCCCCGGCCGCCGCCGGGTCAGCGCCAGCGCCAGCCCAAGCGTCAGCCCCATGGCCAGCATGGAGGAGCCGCCGTAGCTGATGAAGGGGAGGGTCATGCCCTTGGTGGGGATCAGGTTCAGGTTCACCGCCACGTTGATGAAGGTCTGTTCGCCCAGCAGCACGAACAGGCCCGCGGCCGCCACCTGCTCGAAGGGGTCGGCGAGCTTCATGGCCTTGAACATGCCGCGCACCACCACGAAGGCGAACAGGCTGATCAGGCAGAGCGAGAAGATCAGCCCGTACTCCTCCGCCGCGACCGAATAGATGAAGTCGGTGTGGAGGTCCGGCACATGGCGTTTCATCACGCCCTCGCCTGGTCCCCGCCCGAAGAAGCCGCCGGCGCGGATGGCCTCGGCCGCCTTGTCGACCTGGTGGGTGTCCACCGCGCCGTCGCCGTGGCTCAGGAACTTGTGGAAGCGCGCGGCCACGTGCTGGAACGTCAGATAGATGATGACGAAGCCGGTGGAGGCCGCGACGCCCAGGCCCATGATCCAGCGGATCGGGACGCCTGCCATGAAGAAGGCCGCGCCAAAGGCCACGGTGATCAGGACCGTCTGGCCGATGTCGGGCTGCACCAGCAGCAGGACCACCGACAGCAGATAGAGGCCGAAGGCGATCGACACGCCGGGCACCCCGCGGCCCTTCTGCCCCTCGGCGAACATCCACGAGGCGAGCACCATCAGGCAGGGCTTGAGGAACTCCGACGGCTGCAGCGAGAAGCCGCCGATCTGCAGCCAGCGCTGCGCCCCCTTGGCCGCATGGCCGAGCAGCGGCAGCACCATCATGACCAGGATCGACAGGGCGTAGCCGATGAACGCCACCCGCCGCACGCCCCGCGCCGACAGCGTCGAGACGCTGAGCAGGATCGCCAGCCCGATCGCCGCGTAGATACACTGGCGCACGGCGAAGTGGAACGGGTCGTGATAGCCGATCCGCGCCGCCGCCGCGGGCGAGGAGGCGAACGACAGCATCACGCCCAGCCCGATCAGGATCAGGGTGGACACCAGCAACAGGTGGTCCGTCGTCCACCACCACTGGCCGAAGCGCGAGCGGTCGGTGCGGGCGAAGGCGTGCTGGGGCGTGAACGTCATGGCTTGAATGGCATAGGGGTCGCGTCCGGCGGTGGGGCGAGACTGGCCGAAGACGGCGCGATTCGCACGGGCTCGCAGGCACGATGCGGCGGGCATGGTTAACGGGAGGTTGCGCAGGCCACGTGACGCCTCATCCTTCGACGAGCTCAGGATGAGGCGACCGCAGGCGAGACCGAGCCTGAGACGGCCGACCCCTCATCCGCGGCCAATCTCCTCATCCTGAGCTTGTCGAGGGACGAGGCGACGCACCCCCGTCCAGCCGCGCCGGCCCTAGGAACGCCTCTACCTCTTCGATCGCCTCCACCAGGCCGACCCGCCTGATCTCCACGCCCTCCGGCAGGCTGGAGAACAGGCGCGTGGGCGCGGCGGCGTCGAGCATGACGAAGACGCCGCGGTCGTCGGCGCGGCGGATGAGGCGGCCGAAGGCCTGCGCGATGCGGCCGCGCGCCAGGGCGTCGTCGTAGAGGCCCTTGCCGAAGCGCTCGCGCCTGGCCTTGTGCAGCAGGTCCGGGCGCGGCCAGGGCACCCGGTCGAACACCAGCAGGCGCAGCGAGCGCCCGGGCACGTCGACCCCGTCGCGAATGGCGTCGGTGCCGAGCAGGCAGGCGTCTTCCTCGGCGCGGAAGATGTCGACCAGGGCTCCGGCCTCCAGCGGATCGACGTGCTGGGCGTAAAGCGCCAGACCACGGTCGGCCAGCGGCCCGGCCAGCCGCTCGTGCACGGCGCGTAGCCGCCGGATGGCGGTGAACAGGCCGACAGCCCCGCCGCCGGCCGCCAGGAACAGCTCGCGCAGCGCCGCGGAGACCTGGCGCACATCGTCCTTCCGCACATCGGTGACCACCAGCACCCGGCTGTTGGCGACGTAGTCGAAGGGGGACGGCAGCCGCAGCAGACGCGGGCTTTGCGCCAGCCGCGCCGCGCCGCTGCGCAGTTCCGCGAGCGCGAAGGGACTCTCGTGGCCGGGATCGGCCAGGGTGGCGCTGGTCACCAGCACCCCGTGCGCCCGGCGCAGCACCACAGCCTCCAGCGGCTCGGTGGGATCGACCCAGTGGCGGCGGAAGGCGGCGTCGACCAGCCGGTCCTGCAGGACCACCGCCTCGAACCCGTCTACGAAGTCCTTGTCGCCAGTGTCGTCCGCCAGGCGCGAGAGCATGGCGCGCCAAGCCGGCAGCTGCATGCGGGCGCGCCGCTCGAGCCCTCGCAGCGCCCCTTCCAGGCGTACGCGATCGGCCGCCGGCAAGGTGTCGGTCTCCTCGTCCAGCCAGTCCTCCATGGCTTGCGCCAGCGCGAGCAGCGGCGTCTCCAGGGCGGCCAGCGCC
>CAXTUT010000328.1:0-2582 GCA_964247465.1 uncultured Caulobacteraceae bacterium
GGGGCTCCGCCTGGTCCGCCTCCGGCATGTGGGCCGCCAACGCCGCCACCGTAAGCCCCTCGGCCGACAGCCACGATGGCCGGCTGCACTTCACCCCCGCCAACCTGCTCTCCAACCTGCATCGCAGCCTTGAGCCGGCGCACACCTCGGCCATGCTCCACCGCATCTTTCCGGACCCCGAGCGCTTCGCCGTCCACGCGCCCCTGCCCTCCCAGCCCCACTTCGCCGACGAGGGCGCCGCCAACCACGTGCGGCTGTGCGCCACCCACGACGCGGAGGGCGTGGAGCTGTTCGTGCACGGCCGCGACGCCTACGCGCCCTGGAGCGGCTCGTTCCCCGCCCGCCAGACCCGCGAGGCAGGCGAGGCCGTCGCGCGCCGCCACGGCGTGCGCCGCCCCGTCCACCTGCTCCAGAACCCTGCGGCCATCGCGGCGGGCGCCTTCCACAACGACGTGGTGTGCGTGGGAGCGCTCGACACCCTGTTCTACCACCAGGCCGCCTTCCAGGACCCTGCAGCGATGCAGGTCGCGGTGCGCGGCGCGGCGCAGGGCCTGTTCGAGCCGCAGTTCCTGGAGGTATCCGAAGACGAGCTGCCCCTGGCCGACGCCATCGCCAGCTACCTGTTCAACGCCATGCTGGTGCAGGTTCCAGGCGCCGCGCGGCTGACCCTGGTCGCACCCATCGACGTCGCCGAGCATCCGCGCGCCCGCGCCGTGGCCGAGCGTCTCGCCGCCTCCAACGGCGCGATCGGCGCGGTAGAGTATGTGGACGTGCGCGAGAGCATGCGGAACGGCGGCGGCCCCGCCTGCTTGCGCCTGCGCGTGGTCATGACGCCGGATGAGCTGGCGGCGGCCAACCCCGCCCATCGCCTGGACGACCGACTGCACGCGCGCCTGGCCGACTGGATCGCGCGCCGCTATCGCGACCGCCTCACCCCCGCCGACCTCGCCGATCCCGCGATGATCGAGGAGAGCCGCGCGGCGTTGGACGAGCTGGACACGATCCTGGCCTGATCCTGGGTTCGCCCCATCCCGCCACGTCCACGCCTGTCGCAGCGACGGCTCATTCGCCAATGCGTGGGGAGTCGCTTGACTCCGTCGAAGGGACTCGGAATCAATGCAAGAACAAAACATGAACCTTGCAGCCGTACCCGTCCCATCCACCTTAGACGTCCTGCGTGCGCGCATCGAGTCCTTGGAGCGCCATGCGCCGGACGGCGGCCTGCGCCCCTCCGCTCATGCTCAGCGGCGGCGGGCGAGCGACAGCCACACGGGCTGGGCGCGGGCGTTCAGCTTCGGGCTGGATGTGATGGACGCGCGCTTCAGCCCCGGCGGCATGGCGTTCGGCGCGCATGAGGTCTGTGGCGTACCCGGCGACCCGGCCAGCGCCCTGCTGTTCGCCCTGCTGATGGTCGCCCGTCGCTTTGAGGAGGATCCCCATGCCCAGGCGATGGTAGTGCAGGAGTCCTGTGCGCTCAGCGAAGGCGGAAGCCTGTACGGGCCGGGGCTGTGGGCGCTCGGGATCGATCCCGGACGACTGGTGCTGGTGGCCGCGCGCGAGGGCGGCGAGGCGCTGCGCATCGTGGACGAGGCGGTGCGCTCCGGCGTGGTGGTCGCGGTGCTGGCCGAGGCGCCGCGCGCCATGCGCCGGCTCGATCTCGCCGCCACTCAGCGGCTGAACCTCTATGGGCGCCAGACTTCGACCCTGGCGCTGCTGGTCACCGCCGACCTGGACGCCACCAGCGCGGCCATGACCCGCTGGCGGGTGCGCAGCCATCCGAGCCAGGCGCCGCGCCGCTACCTCGGGCCGCCCGCCCTGGAGCTCGATCTGGTCAAAAACCGCCTTGGCCCCACCGGCCGGTTCACCGTGCAATGGAGCAGCGACGATGGCGTCTTCCATTCCGCCGACAGCCTCGCCTCAGACGGACGTATCGGCGCCGGCATGTCTGCAGGACAAGCGCCGCTTCGTCCACCTTTGGTTCCCTCGCCTGCCCACCGACCGGCTGCGACGGATGGCGGAGCCCGGCGCGCCGCAGGTGGTTGTTGAGGCCTGTCACGGCGCCCTGCGGCTGTTCGCCGTGGACGCCTCGGCGACCGCCGAGGGCCTCGGGGTCGGCATGACCTTGGCCGACGCCCGTGCGCGCATCCCGGTCCTGGCGGTCGCCGAGGCCGAACCCGCCGCCGACCTCGCCCTGCTGGTGCGGCTGGGGGAGGCCTGCCGGCGCTTCACCCCGGCCCTGGCCCTGCACGCGCCCGACGGGCTGGACTTGGACGTCACTGGCTGCGCAGCCCTGTTCGGGGGCGAGGCGCGCCTGCTCCTGGCGGTCGGCGTGCGCATGCGGCGCTACGGCCTGTCGGTTCGCTCGGCGTTGGCCGACACCGCGGCGCTGGCCTATGCAGCCGCGCGCTTCGGCCAGGGCGGCGTGGTGGCGCAGGGCGTGCGCGCCGCCGTCCTGGCGCCCCTGCCCATCGAGGCGCTGCGGCTGGACACTCAGGGCTGTAAGGTCTTACGCCAGCTTGGCCTGCGGCGCGTCGGCCAGCTGCTGGAGCTGCCCCGCCCCGCCCTGGCGCGACGGCTGGCGG
>CAXTUT010000329.1:0-2521 GCA_964247465.1 uncultured Caulobacteraceae bacterium
GCGCCCGCGCCGCCGGTCCCGGCGACCGGGCCCGTCTCACCCTGGAGCGCGGCGCCCCCTTCGTCTTCGTAACTCACAAGCGCTGCCCTCTTGCGTCCGGGGCGCAATCGTTGCGCGCCGCCCATCCGGGCGGTCGCGTCTCCTCATAAACTTTGGACGCTACGTTCCAAATAAAAAGTTGAGGCGTCGGCGCCGATAGGCGGCGGCTCAGCCGCGCATGAGCACCGGCTGCGCGAACTGCCCGCCCTTGCGGTACTTCCACAGATAGGTCGGGAGCACGCCCTCCAGCGCCGTGGGCATGACGCCGAGCGCCGCAAGCCCCGGCAGGCCGGCCTCCGCGACGTTGTCACGCTGGAGCAGGGCGACCTGGTCGGCGGTGATCTGGGGCGCGATGACCGGCAGCAGCCTGGCCTGCAGGTCGCCCGCTTGGCCCATGATCCTGGCGATCGGCGTGGGGATGGGCAGCAGGGCGCGGCGGTGACGCGTCTCGCGCAGCATGATCTCCAGCAGCTGCCTGAAGGTGTAGACGCCCGGGCCGCCGAGTTCGTAGGTGCGGCCCACGCTCGCCGGCTCGGCCAGGACGGCCGCAACCGCCGCGCCGACGTCTCCGGCGTAGACCGGCTGGAACCGCGTCGTCCCGCCCCCGATCAGCGGCAGCACCGGCGAGATGGCGGCGAGCCCTGCGAAGCGGTTGAAGAAGTCGTCCTCGGGGCCGAACACGATGGAAGGGCGCACCACGTCGGCCGACGGGATCGCTGCCCGCACCGCCGCCTCGCCCGCGGCCTTCGACCGGCCGTACTTGGACGGCGAGTTCGCATCCGCCCCGATGGCGGAGACCTGCACGAAGCGCTCGATCCCCAGTCCCGCCGCCTGCTCCGCAAGCGATTTGGCGGCGGCGCTGTGCAGGGCGTCGAAGCCCTGGCGGCCTGCCTCGTAGAGCACGCCCACCAGGTTCACCACCGCGGAGGCGCCTTCCAGCGTGCGCGCCACGCTGTCGGGATAGCGGATGTTGGCCTGCAGTATCTCGATCTGGCCGACGTCGCCCATGACCCGCAGCTCATGCGCGACGTTGGTGTGGCGTACGCCGACGCGGATGCGCCAGCCGGCCTTGGCCAGGGCGCGCACCACGTATCGGCCCACGAACCCTGAGCCCCCGAAGACTGTGACCAGCTTTTGCATGCGCACGCACCTCACGCCGGAATCCTCGGCTGGGATTAGAGGAGGACGGGTGTAGCCGCAACTTGAGCCCCACGCCCGTCCGCGCTATAAGGACGTCAGTACATCGCGAGATGGCGCTGGATGGCGCTTTCGAGCGGCGGCCTTGACGGGCCCGCCGCTTTTTTATTGCTTGAAAGGTCGCACGTGCGGGCCAAGACCCCGGAGGACCGCCAGCTGCTGGAGCTGCTCGACCCCGTGGTCGAGGCGCAAGGCTTGGACCTCGTGCGCCTGCGGCTGATGGGCGGCTCGGCCACCGGGCGGACCCTTCAGATCATGGCGGAGCGGCCGGAGGACGGCGACCTCGGCATCGACGACTGCGTGCGCCTGTCGCGCGCCATCTCGGAGGTGATGGACGCCGCCGATCCGGTCTCCGGCGAGTACCGGCTGGAGGTCTCGAGCCCTGGGATCGACCGGCCCCTGACCAGGCTCAAGGACTTCATCGCCAACGAAGGGTTGGAGGCCAAGATCGAGCTGGACCGCCTCGCCGACCGCCGCAAGCGGTTCAAGGGCGTGATCGCCGGCGTCGAGGACGTGGACGGCCGGCCGCACGTCATGCTCGACATGGAGGGCGAGGCGGACACGGTGCTGGTGCCCTTCGCCTGGATGCAGGACGCCAAGCTGACGCTGAGCGACGAGCTGATGAAGCTGGGCGCAGAGAAGCGCGCCGCCCGCATGGCCGAGGACGGCGATGCGGAAACACCCCGATCCACACCCTCGCCCAAGGCGAGGGGCAAGGCCAGGCCAGGCCGGGGAGCCAAGCCCGCTTCCCACCTGACGACGTCCGAGCCCCTGCCTCAGGACGAGACCCTAGACTAGAGCCCGAAGGAACCTCGAACATGGCCACCGGCATTTCCGCCAACCGCCTGGAACTCCTGCAGATCGCCGACGCGGTGGCGCGCGAGAAGTCGATCGAGAAGGAGATCGTCATCGAGGCGATCGAGGAGGCGATGCAGAAGGGCGCCAAGTCGCGCTACGGCAACGAGCACGACATCCGCGCCTCCATCGACGTGAAGACCGGCGAGTTGACCCTCAAGCGCGTGGTCACCGTGGTCACCGACGACGAGGAGATCGGCGAGGAGGATGTGGGCAAGGTGCGCCTGACCGTGGCGCTGCGCCGCTATCCGGACGCGGGGGTCGGCAGCGTCTACGAGGAGATCCTGCCGCCCTTCGAGTTCGGCCGGGTGCAGACCCAGATGGCCCGCCAGGTGGTCACGCATAAGGTCCGCGAGGCCGAGCGCGAGCGCCAGTACGAGGAGTTCAAGGACCGCGGCGGCGACATCGTCAACGGCGTGGTCAAGCGGGT
>CAXTUT010000330.1:0-2503 GCA_964247465.1 uncultured Caulobacteraceae bacterium
CCATAAGGGCGACCGGCCATGCCGCCGCCAGCATCACGCCGAACGCGGTGGCCACGCCCTTGCCGCCCTTGAAGCCGAGCCACACCGGGAACAGGTGGCCGACGAAGGCCGCCCCGCCCGCCACCGCGCCCGCGCTCTCGCCCCAGAGCGCGCGCGCCACGAGCACCGCGAGCGCGCCCTTGCCCGCATCGCCGATCAGGGTGATGGCCGCCAGGTCCTTGCGCCCGGTGCGCAGCACATTGGTCGCGCCGATGTTGCCCGACCCGATCGCGCGCACGTCGCCCGCGCCGCCAAGCCGCGTGGCGATCATGCCGAAGGGAATGGAGCCCAGCAGGTAGCCCGCGACGACGCAGGCCGCCGCGACGACGGGGGTCAAACCGAACAGCATGGTTGCAACCTTAAGGGTGAGCTCGATGCAAGCGCAAGGCGGCTCGGTCGTCCCTCTCCTCGAAGGGGAGGGGGAGGGTGCTCAGCCGCCCAGGCCGTTCAGCCGCTGATCCAGGTAGTGGCCGACCCGCTGCTCCACGTCCGGCAGATGGTGGGCCCAATAGTGGTTGGCGCCCTCGACCAGCTCATAGGCGATGGAGATGCCCTTCTGGGTGCGCAGCTTGGCCACCACCCGCTCGACCTCCACCGGCGTGGTGACGTTGTCGCCTGCGCCGTGCAGGATCAGCCCGGAGGCCGGGCAGGGCGCCAGGAAGCTGAAGTCCTGGATGTTCGTCGGCGGCGACACCGAGATGAAGCCGTCCGTCTCCGGGCGGCGCATCAGGAGCTGCATGCCGATCCAGGCGCCGAACTGATAGCCGGCCACCCAGCACTGGGAGGCGGTCGGATTTGTGCTCTGCAGCCAGTCGAGCGCGGTGGCCGCGTCCGCCAGCTCGCCGATGCCGCTGTCGAACTCGCCCTGGCTCTTGCCGACGCCGCGGAAGTTGAACCGCAGCGTGGCGAAGCCGCGCTTCATGAACAAGTGGTAGAGTTGCACGGCCACGGGATTGTTCATGTGGCCGCCTGCCTTGGGGTGGGGGTGCAGGATTAGGGCGACCGGCGCGTTGTCGGTCTTGGCGGGGGCGTAGCGGCCTTCCAGGCGACCGCTCGCGCCGGTCAGGATCACCTCGGGCATAAATCGTCATCCTCTTGGTCCGCGAGATGCGCCGGCGTGGCGTACGAGCGCCGCGGAATACTTGATCGCCGTACTTGGTTTTCCTACATAGCAAGCCTTAGCGAGGCGCGCCCGGTCGGAAAGTCGCGGTCTGTAGCACAGGCCGTCTCCGCAGGGGCGTCGTTTCTCACTGAGGGGCCGCGGTTCGCCGCCTCTGCGACAAGGATAGAGACAGCGCTCATGCGCCTGGGCACGAGGGGACGCTACGCGGTGATGGCCATGACCGATCTCGCGCGCCACGGCTGCGGGCGGGCGGTCACCCTCGCTGAGATTGCGGGTCGGCAGGAAATCTCTCAAGCCTACCTCGAACAGCTGTTTGCGGCGCTGCGGCGCAGCGGCCTTGTCGACAGCGTGCGGGGACCGGGCGGCGGCTATCGGCTCGGACGTCCTGCGGACGCCATCAGCATCGCCGAGGTGGCGCAGGCGGCCGGCGAGCCGCTGGCCGCCACGCGGTGCGAGGGCGCAGGCTCGGGATGTCTCGGCGGCGGCGAACGCTGCGCTACCCACGAGCTCTGGGATGCGCTCGGCGACCACATCTCGCATTTTCTCGCCGGCGTCTCGCTTGAGGACGTGGTGCAGCGTCGGGTCAAGCCCCAGGCCCCGGCCGTGGCGGCATGAGCCCTTCGCGCGTCTATCTCGACCACAACGCCACCGCGCCGCTGCGGCCGGAGGCGAGGATGGCCATGCTCGACGCGCTGGACGCGGGCGGCAATCCGTCCTCGGTCCACGCCAGCGGACGCGCGGCGCGGCAGCGGCTCGAACAGGCGCGGGCGCATGTCGCAGTCTTGGTGAACGCCTCGAGCGAGCGCCTGGTCTTCACCAGCGGCGGGACCGAGGCCAACGCCCTAGCGCTGCAGAGCGCGGTCAAGGCCTGCCCCATGCGCCGCCTCATCCTGGGCGCCACGGAGCACGAAGCGGTGGTCCAGACGGCGCGCTCCACGGATGCGCCGGTCGAGGTCTGGCCCGTCGATGGTCGCGGCGTCGCCGATCTGGACTGGCTCGCCGACCGTCTGCGAACCGGGTTCGCCGACGAAGGCCCTCCCGTCGTGGCGCTGATGCTCGCCAACAACGAGACCGGCGTGCTGCAGCCGGTGGCCGAGGCCGCCCGCCTGATCCACGCCGTCGGCGGCTGGCTGCATGTCGATGCGGTGCAGGCGGCGGGCAAGGTGGAGGTTGATATGGCCGCGCTCGGCGCCGACACCTTAGCGCTCTCCGCCCACAAGATCGGCGGTCCGCAGGGTGTCGGCGCGGTGGCCTTCGCCCCAGGCGTCCGGCTTCGCGCCGGCCTGCACGGCGGCGGACAGGAGCAGGGCCTGCGCGCCGGGACTGAGAATGTCGCAGGCG
>CAXTUT010000331.1:0-2479 GCA_964247465.1 uncultured Caulobacteraceae bacterium
CCGATCAGATCCCGCACGGCGCTGCGCGCGCCGTCTGCGCCCACCAGGAAGCGGGCGCCGATGCGCAGGTCCTCGCCCCGCACCCGGTCGTGCAGGGTGACGTCGACCCCGGTCCCGTTCTGGGTGGCGCTGACGAACTCGGTGTTGAATCGGATGTCCACCCCGGCCAAGTCTCCGGCCCGATCCCGCATCACCTGCTCGAGCTTGTACTGCGGCACCCATTGGCCATGCTCCGGGTATGCTTCACGTCGTTCCGGGGCGCAGTTGAATGCGTTCTCGATCACAGCCAGCGACTTGCCGCCGAGGCTCGTCACGAAATGGACGTTGGTCGGATAGTGAACCCCGAACGGGGAGACCTGCGCCAACCGGTCGGCGATGCCCCATCGCCTCAGGTGCGTGCGGGTGCGGACGTTGGTGGTCTTGGCGCGCGGCGCATAGCCCACGCGGTCGTTGCGCTCGACAAGAAGGCAGCTGCTCCCGCGCAAACCGAGCTCGATGGCGAGCGCCAAGCCGCTCGGCCCCGCCCCGATGATCACCACGTCCGGGCCGACGCCGCTGTTCGACGCAACACTGATGTCAGACATCCACGTCGCTCCAAGACTGCGGGACCGCGAGGCTGACGCGGCGTCGTGCCGACCTGGCCCTGCGCCGCGGTTGGCGGATCGGGATAGAGCAGATGGGTGTGCAACGAACGATGGCAGTTTCGGCCAGGCGTTACTGCGGGTGCATCACCTGCTTTGCGTCTGCGTCGCGCTCGTTTCGCCCGGCCGCTCCAAGCGGACATGTTCAGGCGCTAATCCTCGCGTTATCACCAGCGTAACACTTTGAGCATTTTGCCATCATCCCTTATCGGCGTCTTTCATCTAGCAAAAAGGCAAGCGGTCGATCGAAGCCGCATAAGTGGCCTCTCTCAGAGAGCGCCACTTCCGAAAAGACTAACGGGGAGGGGCAAGACAGATGAACGCTCGTCTATTATCGAGTGTGGCGATATGTTCTCTTTTGGGCGTTGCGGCGGCGCACGCCCAAGCCCCGTCATCGCTACCAGGCCAACCCGCCACGCCAGCGACCCAGGACGCCAGGACGCCGGCCGGGAACGCCGGCGCCGCCCAACCGACCCTTCCCGTGGAACCCCAGGGCGCTGCGCCCGCGCCGGCCTCCACCGTGCCGGGCCAGGGCCAGGGCCCCGCGAGGCCGGCCAACACCTTGGGCGAAGTCGTCGTCACCGCACAGCGCGTCACCCAGAGCGCCCAGAAGGCGGCCGTGGCGATCGACGTCATCGGCGGTTCCGAAATCCGCCAGGCGGGGATCAGCACGCCCACCGGGCTGACCCAACTCGTTCCGGCCCTGACCGTGCAATCGGCCGGCCCGTACAACACCTTCTTCGTGCGCGGCGTCGGCAACTTCGCGCTGACCTCCTACAGCGACCCGGCGATCGCCTTCAACTACGACGGCGTCTACGTCGGCCGTCCGACCTCGACGTCGGGGGTGTTCTACGACCTTGACCGCGTGGAGGTGCTGAAAGGGCCGCAGGGGACGCTTTACGGCCGCAACGCGACCGGCGGCGCCATCAACGTCCTCCCCACCCAGCCTCAGCTCGGCAGGTACTCGGGCTATCTGGATGCGGGCTATGGCAATTACGACGCCTACACTCTGGAAGGCGCGGTCAACGCGCCCGTCGGCGAGCATGGCGCGCTCCGCATCTCGGGGACGGTGGTTGGTCATGAATCCTACCTGGAGGATGGCGAGAGCAGCCAGAAGACCCAAGCCGTGCGCCTGCAGTTCAAGGACGAGTTGACGCCTCAGCTCACCTTCCGGATCGCGGGCGACTACGCCCATGACGGCGGCAGCGGCGCCGGCTACAGCTATGTCGACCATTTCACCTTCAACCCGGCCCTGACCTCGCTGCCGCTAGGCCAGCGATACAATGTCACGCCATCCAACATAAACCTGTCGCAAGGCGCCCTTTCGCCGGAGTCGCAGGCCTTCCGCGAGACGGCGACGGCCGGCCCGGCCAAGCGGAACCTCGATCCGTTGTCGACCCTGCCGTTCCTGGACAACGACTATTTCGGCACCAACGCCCAGATCGACTACCAGACCAAGCTCGGCACCCTGACCGTCATCCCCGCGTTCCGGGGCGCGCACCTCAACGACCTGGCGGGCATCGGCTTCTACGTCCGCCAGCATGAGGACGACGAGCAGACCAGCGTCGAAATCCGCCTGGCCAAGGCCGGAGTGGGCATCTTCGACTACAACATCGGTTTCTTCTACTATGACGAGAACATCCTGACCCACCTGGATGTGGACGAGTCCGCCCTGCAGCTGCAGCAGGCCTATACGACCGGAACGACCTCCTATGCCGCCTTCGCTCGTCTGACCGCGCATCTTACCGACAAGCTGCGTCTCGTCGGCGGCTTTCGCTATACTTATGACGAGAAGCGCTTCGACGGCCAGGCCAACAACCTGACCCTGGTCTGCACGG
>CAXTUT010000332.1:0-2475 GCA_964247465.1 uncultured Caulobacteraceae bacterium
CGGCACACCCGCCGCAAGCCGGCCGCGGGCCGGCCGCCGCCTCATCCTGCCGCCGGGCTATCGGGCCGTCGTGGACGCGGTGGCGCGCCCGCTGGCCGGGCGCATCGCCGCGGAGCACGCCCGCGCAGGGCGGCCGGTCGTGGTCGGGCTGTGCGGCAGCCAGGGCAGCGGCAAGTCCACCCTGGCCGCCTTCGTCGCCGTCCTGCTGGAGGGGCGCGGCCTCACCGTCGCGGTGCTGTCGGTGGACGCCCTCTATCTGCCCCGCCGGGAGCGCCAGAAACTGGCCGCGGCGCATCATCCGCTGTTGGCCGCCCGAGGACCGCCGGGCACCCACGACGTGGCGCTCGGCCTGGAGGTGCTGGACGCGCTCACCCGCGTGGACGGCTTCGCCCGCCAGGTCGCCCTGCCGCGCTTCGACAAGGCGGACGACGCTCGACGGGACCGCGCCGCCTGGCCGCAGGTGCGCGCGCCGGTGGACGTCGTGCTGTTCGAGGGCTGGTTCGTGGGCGCGCGGCCGCAGCCGCCGGCCGAGCTCGAAGAGCCGGTGAACGCGCTGGAGCGGGACGAGGACGCGGCCGGCGTCTGGCGCCGACACGTCGATGCGGCGCTCGCCGGCGACTACCAGGCGCTGTTCGCCCGCATCGCCCTGCTCGTGCTGCTGAAGGCGCCGAGCTTCGAGCGGGTCTACGCCTGGCGCGCGCTGCAGGAAAAGAAGCTGGCCGCGACGCTGGAGGCGGAGGGCAGGACGGGCGCGGTCATGGACCCGCCCGCGCTTCGCCGCTTCATCGCCCACTACGAGCGGCTGACCCGCTGGATCCTGCGCGAGATGCCCGCGCGGGCCGACGTGGTCGTGCGCCTGGGGTCCGCGCACGAGGTGCTGGAGGTCGCCGGCCTGTAGCGCCGTGGCGTGATCTCCTCCCCCCCCCCGCTCTGCGCGAGGGATAGGCGGGATCGCCGGCTTACGACCGGCCTGTCTCACAGCCCGCGCCGAGGAGAGCTATGGCTCAGGCGGCGATCATCCGCTCCACCTCGGCGACGATCTCGCGCAGGTGAACGGGCTTGGCGAGGATCTTGGCGCCTTCGGGCGCCTGGGCGCCCGCCGACAGGGCGACCGCGGCGAAGCCGGTGATGAACATGATGCGCTGACCGGGCGCGCGCGCCGCCGCCTGGCGCGCCACCTCGATGCCGTCTACGCCGGGCATGACGATGTCGGTCAGCAGCAGGTCGTAAGGGCCCTCATCGAGAGCATCGAGCGCCGTCTCGCCGTCGGGGCAGGAGACCACTTCGTAACCCGCCCGCTCCAGCGCCTTGGCCAGGAAGCGGCGCAAGGAGTCGTCGTCTTCGGCGAGGAGGATCTTGCTCATGCGGCCGTAACCCTGGAGGAACGACCCGAGTGCTAGCCGCGGGAAGCTAACGCTCGATAAACCCTGCTGTCGCCAACGCGATTGACCGGCGCCGATCAGCTCCAATAATGCGCCTCGATGGATGACGTCGACCTGCCGCGCCCGCCGCCCGCCACGCCCGCGGAGCCGGCGTTCGAGCTTCGCCGTCCGCAGAGCCTCGTAGCGCCGCTGGTGTTCGCCTCGCCCCACTCCGGCCGGCTTTATCCGCAGGACCTGATGGCGGCCACAGCGCTCGGCGCCCACGCGATCCGCCGCTCCGAAGACGCCTGGGTCGACGCGCTGCTGGAGGGGGTGGAGGCGTTGGGCGTCAGCGTGCTGTCGGCGCGGTTCGCCCGCGCCTATCTGGACGTGAACCGCGAGCCCTACGAGCTCGACGCGGCCATGTTCGAGGACGTGCCGCCGCCGTTCGTCCTGTCGCGCACGCCGCGGGTGGCGGCGGGCCTGGGCTCGATCGCCAAGGTGGTGGGCGAGGGCCAGGAGATCTACGCTCGCAAGCTGTCTTTCTCGGAGGCGAGCGGGCGGATCGAGGCGGTGCACAGGCCCTACCACGCCGCCCTGGTCGCGCTGCTGGACGAGGTGAAGGCCGCGTTCGGACGCGTTGCGCTGATCGACTGGCACTCCATGCCCTCGGCCGCCGCGCGCAGCGGACGGCGCGGGCGCACCGCCGATATCGTGCTCGGCGACCGCTTCGGCGCGTCCTGCGCACCGGCGCTGACGGCGCGGGTCGAGCACGAGCTGCGCCGCCTGGGCTATGAGGTCGCGCGCAACACGCCCTACGCCGGCGGCTACACCACCGAGCTGTACGGCGAGCCGGCGAGCGGCGTCCACGTGCTGCAGGTCGAGATCAACCGCGCCCTCTACCTGGACGAGGCGAACCTCAGCACCTCCCCGGGCTTCGCCAGGCTGCGCGAGGATTTGCAGGCCCTGTCGGCGATGCTGGCGGACGGCTGGCGCGAGGTGTTCTGACGGCTGACGCCGATCCGGTGCGACCTGTGTGGCGTTCGGGTTTAAGCCTCACGCCGCGCCCCTCGGGCGGCGCGCCCACCGACGCCGTCAGTGCGGCGGCCCGCCC
>CAXTUT010000333.1:0-2450 GCA_964247465.1 uncultured Caulobacteraceae bacterium
CCATGCTGTGCGAGAACATCGAGGGCCTGCGCCAGATCGCCAACATGAGCCACGTGCCGATCGCGGCCGGGGAGCGGCTCTATTCCCGCTGGGACTTCAAGCGCTTCTTCGAGGAAGGCATCCTGGACATCTGCCAGCCGGACGTGAGCCACGCAGGGGGGATCAGCGAGACCCGGCGGATCGCCTCGATGGCGGAGGCCTACGACATCGCCCTGGCCCCGCACTGCCCGCTTGGCCCCATCGCGTTCGCGGCGTGTCTTCAGGTGGTGGCGGCCACGCCGAACTTCGCCATCCAGGAGATGAGCCTCGGCATCCACTACAATACCGGCGGCCACGACCTGCCGACCTACCTGGCCGACCAGGATTTGATCACGCTCGACGACGGCTACGTGCAGGTGCCGGATGGGCCGGGGCTGGGCGTGTCGCTGGACGAGCAGGTGATCGCCGAGGAGGCGAAGAGCTACGCCTCGTGGTCCAATCCGGTGTGGCGCAGCGCCGATGGCGGATTTACCGAATGGTGAACGTACGTTCAGCGCTTCGCTTCACCTCTCGATAAGGCCTGATTGCGAAAATGAAATCCTGCGGCCCGCCTGACGTTCGGCGTGCGCAGGAGGATCGTGCGTGTCGCCACCGCCTGCCCCGCCCAGCCGCTCGACGAGATCGCGCCGCCTCTTGCGGGCGCTGCTGCGCGAGCGGCGCGGCGCGATCGCGGTCATCTTCGCCCTGCTGGCCCCGTTGCTGGCGCTTTGCGTCATCGGCGCCATCGACATCGCCACGCTGGAGTCCACCAAGACCCACCTGCAGGACGCCACCGACGCTGCGGCGCTCGCCGTCAGCGCCGCCGCCGCCGCCAACCCCAACACCACCGAGACCTCGCTGCTGGCCACCGCCACCACCCTGCTGCAGACCGACTTCCAGAACGGCTCCCAGGCGGTCGGCGCCCTGACGCCCACCATCAGCAGCTTCAAGGTCTGCACGCCCGTCGCGGTGGTGGACTGCCTGGTCGTAAACGGACAGGCGGTCATCACCGACACCGTCAGCATGGTCACCACGGTGCGGGCCCAATGCTACTCGCCTATCGTCCTTCCCGGTCTGTGCAACAGCTCCAGCCAGTCAGCGCCGATGACGGTTGTGAACACCACCAACATCGGCTTCGCGTCTAACGTCGAGATCAACATGATGCTCGACGTGTCCGGATCGATGATCGTGGGCGCCACGCCGGGCGATGTGCAGAAGGTGGTGACTTGGAACAGCACGGCGGCCAACTGGAACTCCGTGCGAGATACGGGCGACAGCAGTCAGAGCACGCCGTGCGCCTTCGCCTGTCACGACCATCACTCCAGCAACTCGACGACGTACGGATCGGCGAATTCGGACATGCAGGCTGGGGAGACCAACGCCAAGGCCGCGGGCGCAACCACACGTCTTGATGAGATGTTGAGCTCAGTCGGGAAAGTGATATCGACGGAACAAACCAACGTATCTCAAAGCACTCAGCTATCAAAAGACAACTACTACTTCAATCTATATTCCGTAGCCGACAATCTCTCCACCGTGTACAAGGCGGCGACGCCGAACGACTGGACCGACCCGGTAAACGCACTCAACAACGTCTACGTCGGGCTCGACACCCATCTGAACGAGAACCTGCCGGGCTTCGCAAACGCGGTGGCGGCCAACGGCGTCAACGTTGCGGGTATACCGACCTTCAAGCTCGCCATCATCATCACGGACGGTCTTGAGTCAGACTTCTATCAGGACTTCTGCACCAACGGCTTCACGCCGGATAGCGCATGGGATGTTTCCGGATACTACGGATCGAATTCGGCCTCACCGCAATGGTACGGTTATTATACGGGCGCCTGCTTCGCGGCCCCCATGTCGATCGCACAATGCCAGGCTATGCAGAATCAAGGGGTGATCGTCGCCGTGATCGAGACCCCTTACGTGCCGCTGACGGGGCAGGATCCTGGCGAGCAATATCTCTACGAGACCTGGGTGCGGCATACGCTTTACCCCGGCGGTCCAAGCCAGACCACCAGCACCGTGAGCGCTCAGCTTCAGGCGTGCGCCACCCAGGGGTATTACCGCCAAGCCGATCCGACGAACATAAGCTCGATCGCCTCGAACCTGACCTCTCTGGTCAACAAGTTCATCGCATCGACCGCCTACATCAAACAGTAACGCCGTCGAGCTCGGCGGAGGCTCGGTCAGACGCCGCAAAGCCGACACAAAAGACGGAGCGTGAAACCCTCTAGTCGGCGCCGAACGTTCGCGCCTCTTCGGGCAGCATGACCGGCACGCCGTCGCGGATGGGATAGGCCAGCCCGGCCGCGCGGCTGACGAGCTCGCCGGCCTGGCGGTCGTATTCCAGCGGGCCGTGGGTCACCGGGCAGACCAGCACCTCGAGCAGGCGCGGGTCGAGCTCGCCGGAGCGGGGGGCATGGGGG
>CAXTUT010000334.1:0-2450 GCA_964247465.1 uncultured Caulobacteraceae bacterium
GGCGCGCTGCACCTGCGCGCCGGCCTGCACCGTGCCGTCCGCGTGTACCTGGGCGGACAGCGCCCGGTCGACGGGCAGGCCGAGCGCGCCGGCCAGCGCGCCGCCCGGCCCTTCCGCCGCCTCCGCACGGATCGACACGCGGCCGCCCTGGCCAACCTGGAACATCGCCCGCAGGCCGTCGCCGGCGTGCAGTTCGCTCTTCGCAGCGATACGGCCCTGGGCCGCCATGTTGCGCTCCAAGGTGAAGCCGCCGTCGACGTCGTAGACGCCTCTGCGGGTGCTGAAAGCCGGCAGGGTCGCCAGACGGAGCCACAGGGCGTCCACCTGCACGGCGATCGGCAGCGTCGCGGCGCCCTTGGCCGGCGGCTGGGGCGCAAGCACCGGGTCGCGCAGCAGGGTCAGCGTATGCGCTGTGATCGCCTGGGCGTGGAAGCGCCGGTTCAGCAGCTCAGCCGAGCTCCAGCGCATCTCCACGTCGCGCGCGTCGAGCCAGGGTCCGCGCGCGTCCACGATCTGCAGGCGCGCCAGCCTGAGATCGCTGAGCGCATCGCCGCCGACGCCCTCGACACGCAGCCGGCCGACGGGACCCAGCGGCAGGCCGTCCAGCAGGTGGGCGACCAGGCTACGCCCCGCATCGCTGCCCACCATCAGCCGCGCGCCGCCCGCCAGGACGATCAGCCCCAGCAGCATTACCGCCAGGCCGATCGCCGTCCACCGCCCCCAGCGGAAGCGGCCGCGCGGCGGCGGAGCGACAGCGGCCTCGTCGAGGACCTGAGGGTCTGTCGGCGCGGCCATGTCGGGCGGCGCGCTCAAAAGCTCTGGCCGACGCTGAGATAGACCTGCACCGGCGGCTGGCTCGCGGCGCTCAGCCGGTTCAGCGGCGTGGCGATGTCGATGCGGACCGGCGCAAAGCCGAGATTGTATCGCAGCCCGACGCCGACCGAGGACGCGATGTGGCTGAAGCTTGGCGTGGCTTGGCTGCCGACCGTGCCGCTGTCGGCGAACAGCACGCCGCCAAGCGGTCCGAACAAGCGTTGGCGCAGTTCGACGGAGCCATCGATCAGCGACAGACCGCCCGCGGGGGTGTTGTCGGGGTAGTGGGGTCCGACGTTTTGATAGTTGTAGCCCCGCACGGTGCCGCCGCCGCCTGCGAAGAAGCGGTCGGGGGCGGGCACCTGCGGGATTTCGCCGCCGATCACCGAACCGGCCTGCAGACGCAAGGCCAGCACGCGGTCGGCGCTCCGGTCGAGGGGAAGGTAGGTGCTGCCTTGAGCCTGCAGCTTCAGGTAGACGAGGCTTTCATGCCCGAACACATATGTGGGCTCGGCACGGGCATCCAGCTTGTAGCCACGTGTCGCATCCAGCACGTTGTCGGTATGGTCCAACGATCCGGCCAGCAATGGACGGATTGAGTAGACGCTGATGTTGCCGCCTTCGTCATCTATCTGCTCATAGGAAAACGAAAGACCTTTGGTGAGGAACGAATACTTGCCGTAGCGCTGGGTCAGGTCGGAGACCAGCTCGGCGCCTTGCGTTGTGTACGCGTTGGTCACGTCGCGGAAGACGTCGGGGCCGACCCGCAGCGTCTGTCCGGGACTGAGGAAGTGCGGCAGGCTTTCGGTCACGCCTAAGCGAGTGTCGATGGTCTGGGCCTTGGCGAAGATGCTCAGCGTGTCGGCCCGATGGGCCAAATTGAAGATGGAATAGGTGGTGTCCGCCAGCACCCCTTCGGTGGTGGAGTAGCCGAAGCCCAGCGCCAGCGCGTTCTTCTTTCGGTCAGCGAGGCTGACCACCACCGGGCGCAGGCCGTCCGCGTTCGGCTGAGCGGCCAGGGCCACGGTCACGCTGTCGTAGACGCCGGTGTCCAGGAGCCGCCGCTCCAGCTCGGCCACGTCGCTGGGCTTGTAGACCTCCTTCGGTTTCCAGGGCGCCAGGCGATGGATGAGCCGCGGATCGGTGTGGGTTCGGCCGCTGATCTGCAACCCGTCCATGTGCACCAGGCCGCCCGCGGCGATCTTGAAGGTGGCGGTCATGGCGTGGTCGGCGTGGTCGACCACCACCTCGCGCGGGCTGGTCTTGGCGTCGGCGTAGCCGGCCTGCTGCAGGGCGGCGACCGCGCGACCCTCGGCGGCGATCACGTCCACCGCGCGCCCCGGGTCACCGGGCTTCAGCTTCAGAGCCGCGTTGGCCGCCTCGTCCGCCGACGCCGATGGGGGCGGTCCGACCCACTGCAGGGCGGCGGACTTCAACCGCGTCAGCGGCCCGAGCTGAACCTGCACGATCGCCTTCGGCCGGTCGCCTTCGGCGATGTCGGCTTCGACCTCAGCGTCGTAGTAGCCGTCCGAGCGCAGCAGCGCGGTGACGCCGTCGGCGGCCTGGCGGGCGCGTCGGCGCGCCTCGATGCGGTTGACGGGCGGCCCCTCCGCATCGCCCGCGGCGCGCTCCAGCGC
>CAXTUT010000335.1:0-2441 GCA_964247465.1 uncultured Caulobacteraceae bacterium
CGCCACCTTCCGCGAGCTCTGGGACGGGGCGGCGGTCTTCTTCCCGCCCGGCGACGACCTCACGCTCGCCGCTCATCTCGGGGCGTTGGCCGGCGACCCCGACCGGCGCACCGCCCTGGGCGACGCCGCCCGCGCACGGGCGGCCCACTATACCGCCTCGGCCATGTCCGCCGCCGCCTTGCAAGTTTATGGGCGCCTTTCCCCCGCCTTCGCCCGCGCGCGAGCCGCCGCATGAGGGTCGTCTATTTCACCCACTCGCTGGCCTCCTGCTGGAATCACGGCAACGCTCACTTCGTGCGCGGCGTGCTGCGGGAGCTGATCGCGCGCGGCCACGACGTCAGCGCCTGCGAGCCCGAAGGCGCGTGGAGCCTCGCCAACCTGCTCGCCGACGCGGGCGAGGCGGGGCTGGACGCCTATCGCGCCGCCTATCCCGAGCTGACCTCTACAGCCTTTGCGCCGGACGCGGATCTCGCCGCGCTCATCGACGGCGCCGACCTCGTCATCATGCACGAGTGGAACGATCCGGCGCTGGTCGCCGCCGTGGGACGTCAGCGCGTACGCGGCGGTCGCTTCACCCTGCTGTTCCACGACACCCACCATCGCGCCGTGAGCGACCCCGACGCCATCGCCGCCTTCGATCTCGACGGCTACGACGGCGTGCTGGCCTTCGGCGAGACCCTGTCGCAGGTGTACCGCCGCTGGGGCTGGGGCGATCGCGTGTTCACCTGGCACGAGGCCGCCGACATCCGCCTGTTCCATCCGCCCGAGCAAGACGGCCCGCGGCAGGGCTTGGTGTGGATCGGCAACTGGGGCGACGAGGAGCGTAGCGCGGAGCTGGAACGCTACCTGTTCCGTCCCGCGCGCGACGTCGGCCTGCCGCTCGACCTCTACGGTGTGCGCTATCCTGAGACCGCGTTGCGCACCCTGGCGCGCTATGACGTGGGCTATCACGGCTGGACGCCGAACGCCGCGGCGCCCGCCCTGTTCGCGCGCCACCTCGCCACGGTCCACGTGCCGCGCCGCTTCTACACCGACGCGCTGCCGGGCATCCCGACCATCCGCGTGTTCGAGGCTCTGGCCTGCGGCATACCCCTGGTCTCCGCCCCGTGGCGCGACAGCGAGGGTCTGTTCCGCGACGGCGAGGACTTCCTCTTCGCCGCCGACGAGACCGCCATGCGCCGCGCGCTCGGCGCCGTGCGCGACGACGCCGAGCTGCGCGCCTCGCTCGTTTCACACGGGCTGGAGACGGTCCGCGGCCGCCACACCTGCGCTCACCGGGTCGACGAGCTGATGGCCGTGCTCAAGGCGCTGAACGTCCCGCCCGCCGAGGCGCCCAGCGCGCGCGCGCCGGGATCGGCGCCAGAGGAGTTCGCCGCATGAGGATCGCCTTCTACGGCTCCAGCCTGCTGTCGGCTTACTGGAATGGGGCGGCGACCTACTACCGCGGACTGCTGCGCGACCTCGCCGGGCGCGGCCACGACATCACCTTCTACGAACCCGACGCGTTCGAGCGTCAGAGCCACCGCGACATCGGCCCGCCCGCTTGGGCCAAGGTGGTGGTCTATGACGCGACGCCTGACGCCCTGCGCGCCGTGCTGCTGGAGGCGCGCCACGCCGACGTGGTGGTGAAGGCCAGCGGAGTGGGCGTGTTCGACGATGAACTGCTGGCCGGCGTCATCGACCAGGCCGCCCCGCACGCCCTGACGATCTTCTGGGACGTGGACGCGGCCGCGACGCTGGAGGAGATGCGGGCTGGCGGCCCCGGCCACCCCGTGCGCCGCGCCTTGGCCAAACTCGACCTGGTGCTGACCTACGGCGGCGGACGTCCTGTAGTGGACGCCTATGAGGGCTTCGGCGCGCGCCTGTGCCGCCCGATCTACAACGCGCTCGACCCCACGACCCACCACCCGGTCCCCGCCGAGCCGCGCTTCGCCGCCGACCTCGGCTTCCTCGCCAACCGCCTGCCGGACCGGGAGGCGCGGGTGGAGGCCTTTTTCCTGCACGCCGCCGAATGCGCGCCCGCCAAGCGCTTCCTGCTCGGCGGCGAGGGCTGGGCCGACAAGGCGATGCCGGCCAATGTGGAGCGGATCGGCCATGTGGGGACCGCCGACCACAACGCCTTCAACACCTCGCCGCTCGCCGTCCTGAACGTGGCGCGCGACAGCATGGCGGCCATGGGCTTCTCCCCCGCCACCCGCGTGTTCGAGGCGGCGGGCGCGGGCGGCTGCCTGATCACCGACGCGTGGGAGGGGATCGCGCTGTTCCTGCAGCCGGACGAGGAGGTGCTGGTCGCCCGCGACGGGATCGAGGTGGCCGAGCACCTCGCCGCCCTCACGCCGCAGCGTGCCCGCGCCATCGGCGAGGCCGCCCGCGCGCGCATCACCGCGGAGCACACCTACGCGCGCCGGGGGGTCGAAGTCGACGCGCTGCTGCGCGAGGCT
>CAXTUT010000336.1:0-2440 GCA_964247465.1 uncultured Caulobacteraceae bacterium
TGCCGAAGCCCACCGCGACCGGCAGCCCCGTGGCCGCCCGCACCCGCGCCACGGCCGGCGCGACCGCGGCCGCGTCGGCTTCCTTGGCGCCGGTCACCCCGGCCACCGACACGTAGTAGACGAAGCCGCCGGTGCGCGCCGCCACCACCTTCAGCCGCTCCGCGTCGGTCGTCGGCGTGGCCAGGCGGATCAGGTGCAGCCCTGCGGCCTCCAGCGCGTCGGACAAGGGTCCGGCCTCCTCCGGCGGGCAGTCGACCACGATCAGGCCGTCCACGCCGGACGACGCCGCGTCCGCCGCGAAGCGCGTGAAGCCATAGGCTTCCAGGTTGTTGAGGTAGCCCATCAGCACGACGGGGGTCGCCTGGTCGTCGCGGCGGAAATCGCGCGTGAGCTCAAGCGTTCCCTTCAGCCGCATCCCGCCCGCCAGCGCGCGCTGGGCGGCGCGCTGGATCGGCACGCCCTCGGCCATCGGGTCGGAGAAGGGGAAGCCCAGCTCGATCAGGTCCGCGCCCGCCGCGGGCAGGCCGCACAGGATGTCGAGGGAGGCGGCGCGATCGGGGTCGCCGGCCATGACGTAGGCGATGAAGGCGGCGCGGCCCTCGGCCTTCAGCGCGGCGAAGCGTGCGTCGATGCGGTTGGTCAAATCGTACGCCCCAGCTCAGCGGCGACGGTGAAGATGTCCTTGTCGCCGCGGCCCGACAGCGACACCGCCACCACGCCGCCCTTCCCGATCTCGCGCGCGATGTCGGCGAGCTTGGCGATGGCGTGCGCGGTCTCCAGCGCGGGGATGATCCCTTCAAGCTCGGCGCACATCCTGAAAGCCTCCAGCGCCTCGGCGTCGGTGCAGGAGCGGTACTCGGCGCGCCCGACGTCGAACAGGAAGGCGTGCTCGGGCCCGATGCCCGGATAGTCCAGGCCGGCGGAGATGGAATGGCCCTCGGCGATCTGGCCGTCCTCGTCCTGCAGCAGGTAGGTGCGGTTGCCGTGCAGCACGCCGGGTCGCCCGCCGGTCAGCGAGGCGGCGTGCTTGTCGGTGTGCAGCCCATGGCCGGACGCCTCCACGCCGATCAGCCGCACGCCCTCGTCGTTGAGGAAGGGGTGGAACATGCCGATGGCGTTGGAGCCGCCGCCGACGCACGCCACCACCGCGTCCGGAAGCCGGCCTTCCGCCTCCAGCACCTGGGCGCGGGTCTCCGAGCCGATCACCGCCTGGAAATCGCGCACCATGGCCGGATAAGGGTGCGGGCCTGCGGCGGTGCCGATCATGTAGTAGGTGTCGGCCACGTTGGTGACCCAGTCGCGCATGGCCTCGTTCATGGCGTCCTTCAGGGTGGACGCGCCCGACGTCACCGGGCTGACCTCGGCGCCCAGCAGGTTCATGCGAAACACGTTGGGCTTCTGCCGCTCCACATCGACCGCGCCCATGTAGACCACGCACGGCAGGCCGAAGCGCGCGCATACGGTGGCCGACGCCACCCCGTGCTGGCCCGCGCCGGTCTCGGCGATGATGCGGGTCTTGCCCATGCGCCGGGCCAGCAGGACCTGGCCCATGCAGTTGTTGATCTTGTGGGCGCCGGTGTGGTTCAGCTCCTCGCGCTTGAAGTAGATCCTGGCGCCGCCGAACCGCTCGGTCAGCCGCTCGGCGAAGTAGAGCGGGCTCGGCCGGCCGACATAGTGGGTCAGGTATCCGCTCAGCTCGGCCTGGAAAGCGGGGTCCGCCTTGGCCTGGGCGTAGGCCTGCTCCAACTCCAGCACCAGCGGCATCAGCGTCTCGGCCACGTAGCGGCCGCCGAACTCGCCGAAGCGACCGCGCGCGTCGGGATAGGCGCTGTAGTCGTTGGGGCGCAGGGCGGAGGAAGGCGTCGGTGCGTTCATGCTCTTGTGAACCCCAGCCGGGCCGAGGCGATCCTCAGGCGCGGCGGACCGCCTGCAGGAAGGCGCGGATCAAGGCAGGGTCTTTAACGCCTGGAGCGCTCTCCACGCCAGAGGAAACGTCCACCTGCGAGGCGCCCGACCCCGCCACAGCGTCGGCGACATTGTCCGCGTCGAGCCCGCCGGCGAGGAACCAGGGCCGGGAGAAGCGGCGACCCTTCAGCATCGTCCAGTCGAACGCCGCCCCGTTGCCGCCGGGGAGCGCCGAGCCTTGCGGCGGCCGGGCGTCGAACATCAGCTGGTCCACCACCGGCTCGAACGCCGCGGCGGCGTCGAGGTCGGCCGCCTCGCCGACGCGCAGCGCGCGCACCACCTGCGCCCCCGTGCGCGCCCTCACCGCGGCCGCGCGCTCGGGCGTCTCGGCGCCGTGAAGCTGGATGAGGTCGGGTCGCAGCGCGCCGGCGATGGCGTCCAGCAGGACGTCGGAGGCGTCCACGGTCACCGCCACCACCTTGACGCCCGCAGCCCTGGCGAGGCGGGGGGGGGGCCCCGCCCCGCCCGGCCGGCC
>CAXTUT010000337.1:0-2437 GCA_964247465.1 uncultured Caulobacteraceae bacterium
GCACCCCGCCGCAGCCCCCGCCCCCCCCCCCCCGGGGGCGCCCCCCCCCCCCCCCCCCCCGGCGGCCCGCCCCGCCGGCCCGGACTCGTTTGGGGAAAAGCCAAACCGAAAACGAGCCGATCCTCCCCTTTGGGGGAGGGGGACCCCGCGCAGCGTGGTGGAGGGGGCTGCGCCGCCGTCGCCAAGCTGGAACCCCCTCAGCCGGCTTCGCCGACAGCTCCCCCACAGGGGGAGCATCTGCGAAGCGGGTGCTTTAGGCGAACGGAGTCAGCCTACTTGCCGGCTGCGGCGTCCGCCGGGCATTGCGCGCTGAGGCGGTGGGCGGTGATCTCGGCGGAGCCGGGGAGGGCGAGGCCGCCGGCGGCGGAGACCATCAGCTTGAAGTGGAACCGAAGGTGGAAGGCTTCCGGCTCGTAGCGGCCGTCGACCGAGACGTCGGAGAGCACCTTCTGGCCGGACTTGTTGAAGCAGGCGCCGCCGCGATAGCTCGCCTGGCCGCCGGAGACCTGCTGGCTGGCGTAGGTGCAGCGGTAGTGGCTGTTGCTGGGCGCGGCGACGAAGCTGTCGATCTTGTCCGCCGTCAGACACTTCTTGGAATGGCCGCCGCCGGACAGCAGCACCGAATAGGTGTCGCTGCTGTCCCAGTAGCCGGGGAGCACCGGGCCCGCGTGCGCCGATCCGGCGGCGGCCAGGGCGGTGATCAGGGCGCCACAGGCGAGGGGTGTCTTCACGGGCGCTCCACGGTCATCATGTAGTTGACGCTGGCGTCGGGGCTCTGCACCCAACGATCGCCGAGCGGACGATAGGCGACGCCGAAGGGGCCCTGCACCGCCACGGGCTCGGCCGACAGGAACAGGCGTATCTCCTCCGGCGTCAGGAACTTGCGCCAGTCGTGGGCGCCGCGCGGCAGCCAGCCCAGCACGTACTCCGCCCCGATCTTGGCTGTGGCCAGCGCCTTCAGCGTGCGGTTCAAGGTGGCCACCACCATCAGCCCGCCGGGCTTCAGCAGGCGCGCGGCGTCGCGCAGGAACTGGCCGGGGTCGGAGACGTGCTCGACGACCTCCATGTTCAGCACGACGTCGAAGCTCGCCGCCCCACCCTCGTCCAGCAGCGCCTCCACCGTGGCGTTGCGGTAGGCGATGTCCAGGCCCGCCTTGGCCGCGTGGGTGGAGGCGACGCTGACGTTCTGGGCCGAGGCGTCCACCCCGGTCACCTGGAAGCCCAAGCGCGCCATCGGCTCGGCCAGCAACCCGCCGCCACAGCCGATGTCGAGCAGTCCGAGCCCCGCAAACGCCGCGGATCGGTTCACGTCGCGCCCGAAGCGCGCGGCGGCGCGGGCGGTGATGAAGTCCAGCCGCACGGGGTTGAAGCGATGCAGCGGCGCGAACTTGCCCCGCGGGTCCCACCACTGTTCGGCGATGCGGGAGAACTTCTCCACCTCCGCCGGGTCGACGGAGGCGGAGGTTACAGCGGCGCCGGGCGCAGGGGGCATGGAGGCGGGCGTCCTTGGTGTGCGGTCTGGAGCCGTTGCGAGGCGGCGCGCACGCCGCTAAGCACGCGCTCGCCCCAGATGCCCACCGTGTCCGGCGCGGGCAAGGGCGGGCGGTGGCGCGAGGGTGGCGCAGGGCTATGGCGTCGCGTCTGGTGATGAAATTCGGCGGCACTTCGCTGGCCGACCTGGAGCGCATCCGCCGCGTCGCGCGCGTGGTGGCGGCCGAGGCGCGGGCGGGCTTTCGCATCGCTGTGGTGGTGTCCGCCATGGCCGGCCGCACCAACGAGCTGGTCGCCTGGACCGACGCCGCCGGCCGCGCCGCCGAGGGCCTGGCGCCGGGTGACGAGGAATACGACGCGGTGGTGGCGTCCGGCGAGCAGGTCACCGCCGGCCTGCTCGCGCGGGTGCTGCGCCACGACGGGCTGGACGCCCGCTCCTGGATGGGCTGGCAGGTGCCGATCCTGACCGACGACGCCCACGGCTCCGCCCGGATCGAGGACATACCGGCCGACGCCCTGGCCGCGAGCGTGGACGCCGGCGTGATCGCGGTGGTGGCGGGGTTTCAGGGCGTCACGCGCGAGGGCCGGCTGGCCACGCTCGGCCGCGGCGGCTCCGACACCTCCGCCGTCGCCCTGGCTGCGGCGCTGAAGGCGGTGCGCTGCGACATCTACACCGACGTGGACGGGGTCTACACCACCGACCCCCGGATCGAGCAGCGCGCGCGCCGCATCCCCAAGATCTCCTATGAGGAGATGCTGGAGATGGCCTCGCTCGGCGCCAAGGTGCTGCAGACGCGCTCCGTCGAGATGGCCATGGCGCATCAGGTGCCCGTGCGCGTGCTGTCCAGTTTCACCGAACCGGGGGAGGCCGACCCCGCGACAACCGGCACCATCGTCTGTGCGGAGGAGGAGATCGTGGAGAAGCGCATCGTCAGCGGGGTCGCCT
>CAXTUT010000338.1:0-2413 GCA_964247465.1 uncultured Caulobacteraceae bacterium
CCTATGGGCGGCGCGGCGCCGGGCAGGGGCGTGGCGGGCAGGGCGTCCAGCCCCTCGATGCGGGCGATCTCCTCGACCAGGTCGGCAGGACCCTCCACGTCGCGCCGCCAGCTCGGCGCCTGGACGCGCAGCACCGCGCCCTCCTCCACCTGGAAGCCGAGCTTGCGCAAGACGTCGGTGATGCGCGCCCGCTCGATGCGCAAGCCGGTCAGGCGCTCCACCGCGGCCGGATCGAAGTCCATAGGGCCGGAGCCCGGCGGCAGGTCGCCTTCCAGCACCGGCGTGGAGGGCTCGCCACCGCATAACTCCAGCACCATGCGCGTGGCGAACTCCAGCCCCGGCGCGACGAAGCCCGGGTCGACGCCGCGCGCGAAGCGGTACTGGGCGTCGGAGACCAGGCTGAGCTCGCGCCCGGTCTGTGCGGTGCGCAGGGGGTCGAACCACGCCGCCTCGATGAACACCTCGGTGGTCGCCTCCGATACGCCGGTGGAGGCGCCGCCCATCACGCCGGCCAGGTCCACCACGCCGCTGGCGTCGGCGATCACCGTCATCTGCGGACCGAGCGTGTAGGTGCGCCCGTCCAGCGCGGCGATCGCCTCGCCCTCGCGCGCCAGGCGCACCGTCAAGGTGTCGCCTGCCAGCTTTGCGGCGTCGTAGACGTGCAGCGGTCGGGCGCGGTCATAGGACAGGAAGTTGGTGACATCGACCAGCGCGCTGATCGGGCGCAGGCCGATGGCCCGCAGCCGCGCCTGCAGCCAGGGCGGCGAGGGGCCGTTGCGCACGCCGCGGACCAGGCGGCCGGCCAGCATAGGACAGGCCTGCCGGTCCTCCAGCACCACCTTGATCGGGCAGGGGAAGCGGCCGGCGACCGGCTCGACCGGCTCAGCCTTCAGCCGGCCCAAGCCGAGCGCGGAAAGCTCGCGGGCGACGCCGTCCACGCCGAGCCAGTCAGGCCGGTTCGGCGTCACCTCGAAGTCGATCGCCGGGTCGGCGCCAAACACCTGCGCCGCCGGCGCGCCGACCGCCAGATCGTCGGACAGCTCCAGTATGCCGCCGCTCTCCTCCGACACCTCAAGCTCGCGCGCCGAGCACAGCATGCCGTTGGAGACGACGCCGCGCACCGGCTTGGCCTCCAACGTGATCCCGCTGCCCGGGATATAGGCTCCAAGCGGGGCGTAGATGGTGGTCAGGCCGGCCCGGGCGTTAGGCGCGCCGCAGACGATCTCCTTGCGCCCGTCCACCGTGTCGACCTGGCAGACGCGCAGGCGGTCGGCGTTGGGATGCTGGACCGCCTCGACCACCTTGGCCACCGTGAACGGCTTCAGCTTGGCTGAGGCGTCGAGCACATGCTCGACCTCCAGCCCCGCGGCGGTCATGGCGTCGGCGATCGCGCCGATGGAGGCGTCGGTCTGCAGGTGGTCCTTCAGCCAGGACAGGGTGAACTTCATGGGCGGGGTCTCAGCAGGCGGACGCGCCTTCTAGCCTCATCCCCACGGCCCGGCGAGCCCCCCGCCCGCGTCCTGCGCCATGCCCGTCGCGACCAGGGGCGCGGTCCCGCGTAGCTGCTTGTAGAGATGGGCGTAGAGGCCGCAGAACAGCGGCACCTCGATGAAGGCGTTCACCGCCGCCGAGAGGACCGCCAAGGCCTGCTGTAGGACAGGATAGCGCTGGGACACGCCCAGCAGCAGCGCCAGAACGAGCGCGGGCAGCAGCAGGAGTACGAAGGCGGCGAAGATGCGCCACCAGCTGCCCGCCGTCAGCCGCCAAGTGCTGAAGACCTGGATGCGCTTCTGGGCGATCGTGGCCGCCGGATAGAGGCAGACCCGAACCGCCACCCAAAGCAGAGCAAGCGCAAAGATCAGCACCAGGCCGGACAGCATCATCTGTACGTCCGGCGGCAGCTTGGACGCCGCAGTCGGCGCCACCGTCTGGCCATGGACGGTGACCAGCAGGGCCACGGTGAGGATGACCACCACCAGCAGGAGGAACAGCAGCGCCAGCAGCCCGAATAGCGCGAGGAGCAGGATCGCGCCGAGCAGGCGCACCTCCGGGCGGCCGAACTGGAAGCCCTGGCGGCCGATGCGAAACTCCGGATCGCCAGCGTGCTCGTCGGAGAACGCCAGCCTCAGCAGGGCGGCGTTGGCCATCAGGCTGGCCAGCAGGGCGGCCAGAAAGGTCGCGATCTCGGCGAACCGGTCTCCCGCCACATCGCCCGCGACGTTGAGCAGCATGACGAGCGCGAGCACCCCGGCGACGCGGGGCACGCTTGAGCGCGCGAAGGCGATGGCCGCGCGCACGCTGTCCAGAACCGGCGGCCTGGTCGCCATCCTTCGTCCCCCCGTGGCCGCAGGCGTTGGAGCCCGCGGGCGTTCCCTCCCGCCGGTCGCGCCGCGTCGCGCCCGCCGTTCCTGGC
>CAXTUT010000339.1:0-2396 GCA_964247465.1 uncultured Caulobacteraceae bacterium
CGCCATGGCCGCCACCGCCGCCGCCGTGGTCGCCGCCGCCGCCATGGCCGCCGCCACCGCCGCCTTCATGGCCGCCGCCACCGCCGCCTCCGTGGCCGCCGTGCTGTGCGTAAGCGGCGGAGGCGGCAGCGAGAACCATGGCCGCCGCTGAGATCATGACGCGCTTGATCATCTTGCCCTCGCCCCGACCTGTAGCTTTGATCAAAAGCTCAAAGAGTTTGAGCCGCCTTCGGTTCCTCCCATCCGCTGCACCGCCGGCGCACGTCTTCACGCCCCGATCATCTTGATTTCAGACCCGTAAAGGGCGACCCAGGCGTCAATGATTAGGTAGGAAAAAGCCGCTTCATCATGATCGCCGGTTTAACCGTATGTTCAGTCGCGATCGACTTTGCTGATTTTGCGAAGATCACCGGCGCCGAATGCGCCCGGCTATGGAGACGCGGAACATGCAGACCGAGATGAGCGATACGATTGAAGCCTGCAGCCTGCCGTTGCCCGGCCCGGCGTCCACCGGCGAGGAGCTGCTGCAAATGGGGCTGCTCTATTCGACGGGACAGGGCGGGGCGCCGCTGGACTACGTTTCCGCCCACATGCTGTTCAACCTGGCCGCCATGCGCGGGAGCGAGGAGGCCAAGTCCCATCGCCGCGAGCTCAGCCAGGAAATGGACCGCGACAGCGTCGCAGAAGCCCAGCGCGCCGCCCGCCGGTGGCTTGCCGCGTCCTGAGCGATCGAGCTACGGCGAGACGCCGTAGAGGCCGCCGCTCAGCGCGTAGCTGAAGCTGACCGGGACGAGGTCGCGGATATACTCCTGCACGAACAGGTCGGCGTTGGCGATGTTGGTCTTGGGCACGAACACCACGTCGAAGCGGCGCAGCGGCGTCAGGTCGGCGCGGGACGGGTCGGCCAGCGCGGCGCGCAGGTCCACCACCTTCATCAGCGGCCGGCCGGCCGGACCGCGGCGGATGACGATGACGTTGTGGCGCTTGGCCCCGTCGGTGAACCCGCCCGCGGTGACCACGGCCTGCAGCGCGTCGATGTCGCCCGGCATGTCATAGACGCCGGGCTTGGTGACCTCGCCGCCCACGAAGATGCGCAGCGGCGTGGCGGCGCGTACCGAGACGTCGACCTCGGGCCGCACCAGCAAGGGCACATAGGCCTGCGACAGCGATCCCTGCAGGCCGGTGACCGACAGGTCCGCCGCCATCACCGGCCCGACGAGCGGCAGCGAGACGCGCCCGTCCGGCTGCACCGTCACCTCCCGGTTCAGCTCCGGCGCGGACGGGAAGCCCACGTCCAGCACGTCGCCGGGGAAGATGCGGTAGGCGGGCTCGGCCTCGCCGAATGTCGAATAGCCGATGTTGGGAAAGGCCGCCGCGCGCGGGCCGTAGGCGTCGTGGGCGCAGCCGCACAGCGCGGCCGCAGCGCCGGCGCAGGCGAGCAGGGCAAGCGTGCGGGGCGCACTGTAAGCGGCTGTCGGCATGAGGCGAGCGTCCCGAAGCGGGTAGGCGGATCGCTCCCCAGACTTATGGTTAATCGGTAAGGATCGGTTAAGCGCGTTCGCTCAGGGTCGGGCCAGACCTCGATCGGATCGCCATCTCATGCAGAACGCCTCGGCGTGGCGGAGCGAAGCCGCGGAGCCCTTTGCGGCCCTCGCGCTCCCGCCCGCTCGCTACACGCCGCAGGACCTGCTCGCCATGCTGTGGCGCGAGCGCAGTCTGATGCTGGTGGTCTTCCTGGCGGTCGCGGCGCTCGGCGTCGGGGTGGCGCTGAGCCTGAAGCCGAGCTTTCAGGCCCAGTCCAGCCTGCTGGTGCGGCTCAGCCCCGAGTACGTCTACAACCCGCGCGTCGGCGACGCCGCCCGCGGCCTGGCGCCGGAGAGCGACCAGGTGGTCGAATCGGAGGCCGAGATCCTGGCCAGCGCCGGGCTGAAGGCGCGGGTGATCGCCGACATCGGCCTGGCGCGCCTGTTCCCCAAGCTGGCGAAGGCGCAGGCCTCGCCCGATCCGGCCAAGCGCAAGGACGTGCAGGGCGCAGCGCTCAAGGCGATGGGCGAGGCGCTGAAGATCGGCACCGCCCCGGGCGATTCGGTGGTGCGGCTGAGCTACAGCGACCCCGATCCCCAGCGCGCCGCCCTGGTGCTCAACACGCTGGTGGACGAGTACCTGCGCTACCGCACCACGATCCTGACCTCGCGCGACGCCGGCGCCATCGGGGCGCAGGCCAACGACTTCCAGCAGCGGCTGAACGCCGCCGACGCCGCCTACGCCCGCTTCCTCGCCGACAACGGCATCAGCGACTTCGACACAGAAAAGACCGCGCTGGACGGCGTCTATGCCCAGTTGCTCACCGACAGCTACAACGTCACCGCCCAGCTCAGCGAGGCGGAGGGGCGGCT
>CAXTUT010000340.1:0-2396 GCA_964247465.1 uncultured Caulobacteraceae bacterium
GCTGGAGGCCGAGCTGGCGCGCCGGGGCGGCGAACTCGCGCGCATGCCCCTCGACCGCAAGTCGCCCCTGACGCTGCTGGCCAACGCCTTGCGGCTGGAGCGGCTGATCCGCGCCAGAGGCGTCGGCATCGTCCACGCCCGTTCGCGCGCGCCGGCCTGGTCCGCACGGCTGGCGGCGCGGCGCACCGGCGCGGCGTTCGTCACCACCTATCACGGCGTCTACACCGCCCGCTCGGGGCTGAAGCGCGCCTACAATGCGGTGATGGCGAGCGGCGACGTGGTGATCGCCAATTCCGCGTTCACCCGCGCGCACCTGCTGGCGGAGCACCCGCGCGTCGATCCGGACCGGGTGGTCGCCATCCCTCGCGGGGTCGACCTGTCCCGCTTCAGCCCCGGCCACGTCGCGCCCGAGCGCGTCTCCGCGGTGCGGCGCGCCTGGGGACTGGAGCCTGGGGAACAGCGCGCCATCGTCCTGCTGGCGGGCCGCCTCACCGCGTGGAAGGCCCAGCGCCTGGTCATCCAGGCGCTGGCCCGCCTGAAGGTCCAAGGTCGCGACGGCGTGATCCTGGTGCTGGCGGGCGACGACCAGGGCCGCGTGGCCTACACCGACAGTCTGCGCGCCGCCGCTGCGCAGGCGGACGTGGCGGACCGTGTGCGGATCGTGGGCCATTGCGCCGACATGCCTGCCGCCTATCTCGCCGCCGACCTCGCCTGCGCCCCCTCGCTTCAGCCCGAAGCGTTCGGGCGCACGGCCGTGGAGCCCCAGGCCATGGGCCGCCCCGTGCTCGCCGCAGACCATGGGGCGGTGCGGGAGACGGTGGTCGACGGCGTCTCGGGATGGCGCGTCGCGCCGGGTGACCCGGACGCCTGGACCGCCGCGCTGGCGCATGCGCTCGACACCTCCGTTGCGCAACGCGAAGCCATGGGCGCGGCCGGGCGGGCGCAGGTGGAGGCGCTCTATTCGCTGGAGGCGATGACGCGCGCGACGCTGGACGTCTACGTCGGGCTGCTGCAGGCGCGTGGCCGATGAAGGCTCCGGCGCTCGACCGCATCCTGGTGGTCAAGCTCGCCGCGCTCGGCGACGTGGTGCAGGCCTTCGCGCCCTTCGCCCGCATCCGCGCCGCCCACCCGCGCGCCCACATCACCCTGCTGACCACGCCGCCCTACGCCAGCCTGGCTGCGGCGTCGCCCGACTTCGACGCCATCGAGACCGACGGCCGGCCCAGACGGCTTGGCGAGACCCTGGCCATGCTGCGCCGCCTGCGTCGGGCTCGCTACGACCGGGTCTACGACCTGCAGACGTCCACCCGCTCGTGCGCCTATTTCGTCGCCTTGTGGCCCCGGCCGCCGCAGTGGTCGGGCACCGCGCCGTTCTGCTCCCACCCGCACCGCAACCCGCAGCGCAACGCCATGCACACGCTTGAGCGGCAGGCCGAGCAGCTGCGCGACGCCGGCGTATGGCCGGACGCACCGGTGGAGCGGGGCCTCGCGCCGGCGCCGGACCTCTCGTTCATGCTCGACGACCCCGCGCCGGAGCGGCGGCCGGAGCATTTCGGCCTCAGCGCGCCCTACGCCCTGCTCGCGCCCGGCGCCTCCGCCCACCGGCCTCAGAAGCGCTGGCCCGTGGAGGGCTACGCCGCCCTGGCCACGGCGCTTGTGGACGAGGGGCTGTCGGTAGGAGTCATAGGCGGCCCCGCCGAGGCGGAGATCGGACGCGTGATCGCCGGCGAGTCGCCCAGCGTCCGTAACCTGACCGGCCGCACCGACTACGCCCAGATCGCAGGCCTGGCCGCCCGCGCCGAGCTGGCGGTCGGCAACGACACCGGCCCGACCCACCTGATCGCCGCCGCCGGCGCGCCGACCCTGGTGCTGTTCTCCGCCGCCTCTGACCCCGCGCTGTGCTCTCCGCGCGGCCGGCGGGTGGACGTGCTGCAGTCCGGCGACCTGGCGAAGCTCGCGCCAGAGCTGGTGATCGCCCGTGCGTCGGCTTTGAGACGCCGCTGAACAGGCGCGCTGCAACCTTGCCTCGCAGCCTGTTTTTGCCCATATTCTACGATCGCGCGAGGCGTTCTCGCGCCCGGAACAACGGTCCAGGAGACACAGCCTATTCGCCGCCCCATGCAAGCCGCCCCGGTCCGCAACGACGGACCGCGGATCAACGAGGACATTCGCGTGCCGCGGGTGCTCCTGATCGACCACAACGGCGAGAAGCAGGGCATCATGCCCACGCCGTCGGCGATCGAGGCCGCCATGGAGGCCGGGCTGGACCTGGTCGAAGTCTCCCCCAATTCCGATCCGCCGGTCTGCAAGATCCTCGACTACGGCAAGTACAAGTTCGAGGAACAGAAGAAGAAGAACGCCGCGCGCAAGCGGCAGAAGGTCGTCGAGATCAAGGA
>CAXTUT010000341.1:0-2382 GCA_964247465.1 uncultured Caulobacteraceae bacterium
CAGGAGAGCGGCTGGGTCGCGTGGGCCAGCCGCTCGCGCTCGCTTCGCATGGACAGGTCGCGCCCGAGCGCGTTGCGGCGGCCAGGGCCGTAGATCGCCTGCGGAAGCGGGATCGAGGGGTGTGGACCCGGCTGCGCCCGGGCCGCGGCGACCGGATCGCCGACGACCTGCGCCGACGGCACCCGATCGTCCAGCAGGGCGTGGACGAAGGAGGTGTTGGCCCCGTTCTCCAGCAGGCGGCGCACCAGGTAGGGCAGCAGGTCCTCGTGGCCGCCGACCGGCGCGTAGGCGCGCAGCACCATGTCGCCGCCGAAGCGCGTGAGGGCCGCGCCGTACAGCGCCTCGCCCATGCCGTGCAGCCGCTGATGCTCGATCTGCACGCCGGCCTCGACGGCCATGTGATGGACGGCGGCCAGCGTATGGGCGTTGTGGGTGGCGAACTGCGGATAGAGCGCGGGGGCCGCATCGATCAGCGCCTTGGCCGCCACGAGGTAGGACAGGTCGGTGGCCGCCTTGGTGGTGTAGACGGGATAGCCCGGCCGCCCCGCCACCTGCGCACGCTTGATCTCGCTGTCCCAGTAGGCGCCCTTGACCAATCGCACCATGATCCTGCGGCCGGAGTCGCGCGCCAGGGCCGCCACCCGCTCGATCACCTGCACGCTGCGCTTCTGGTAGGCCTGCACCACCACGCCGAGCCCGGTCCAGCCGCCGAGCTCCTCCTCGCGCACCAGCCGCTCCAGGATCTTCAGCGACAGCACCAGCCGGTCGGCCTCCTCCGCATCCAGGGCGAAGTTGAGGTCGTGGGCCGCCGCCAGCACGGCCAGCCGCTTCAGCCGCGGGTAGAGCTCGTCCCAGACCCGGGCCTCCTGCACCGCCTCGTAGCGGGGCGACAGGGCCGACAGCTTGACCGACACGCCGTGGCCGCGCTCGGGCCCCGCGCCGGCGGTCGCCTCGCCTACCGTGGCGATGGCCGAAGCGTACAGCCGCTCGTAGCGCTCCGCGTCGGCGGCGGTGCGCGCGCCCTCGCCCAGCATGTCGAAGGAGCAGATCACGCCGTCCTTGCGCGCCCGGCGCAGCGCCTCCTCGATGGTGCGGCCGAGCACGAACTGCTCGCCCATGATCTTCACCGCCGCGCCCACGGCCTGGCGCACCACCGGCTCGCCGAGCCGGCCGGCCAGGCGGCGCACGAAGCCGCCGACGTCGCGCTTGTCCGCCTCGTCCACGTCGACCAGCTTGCCGGTGAGCATCAGCCCCCAGGTGGAGGCGTTGACGAACAGGCTGTTGGACTGGCCGAGGTGGCTGGCCCAGTCGGCCGAGCCGATCTTCTCGGCGATCAGCCTGTCGCGGGTGCCCTCGTCGGGCGTGCGAAGCAGCGCCTCGGCCAGGCACATCAGCGCCAGCCCTTCCTTGGTGCCGAGCGAGAACTCCTGCAGGAAGCTCTCCACCACGCCCTGTCGCTTGGCCGAGCGACGCGCGGCGCGCACCATCGTCTCGGCGTCGGCGTGGATCAGCGCCCTGGCGGTGTCGTCCAGCGGGCAGGCGGCGAGGAGCGCCGAGACCGCCTCGGCTTCGTCGCGGTACTTGTGCGCCTCCAGGGCGTCCCAGTCCTGCAGGGCGGTCATGGCGGGCTCCAACACGATACGAGAGCTTCGTTGTATAGGCCAAAGAGGTGAAGGTGCTTCGCTTCGCATCGGCTTGTTCCGAAGACGTGGGGGATCTAGCCTCGGCAGGCCGGATATCTGCGCCGTAAGCGCGAGGGGATCATGATCGACGACGCCGACCGCCGGCTCCTGCGCCTGCTGCAGGGCGACGGGCGCATGACCAATCAGGAGCTGGCGCGCCGGGCCAACCTGTCGGCGGCCGCCGCCCACGACCGGGTGCGCAAGCTGCGCGAGCGCGGCGTCATCTTGGGCTACAGCGTCGAGATCGATCCGCAGACGGTGGAGCGGGCGCTGCTGGTGTTCGTGGAGGTGGTGCTGGACCGGACCACCGCCGACGTGTTCGAGGCTTTCGCGGCCGCGGCGCGGCGCATGCCGGAGGTGATCGAATGCCACATGGTGGCGGGCGGCTTCGACTATCTGATCAAGGCGCGGCTGAAGGACATGGGCGACTACCGCGCCTTCCTCGGCGAGTTGCTGGTCCGCCTGCCGGGCGTGCGCGAGACGCGGACCTACACGGTGCTGGAGGAGGTCAAGCGCGGCGGTCCCCTGCCGGTCTGAGCACGGCGCGCCGGAGGGGAGCGTCCACGCGTTCGCGGGCGCTCCCGGGCGGCCGGGTCAGATCGTCGGCGTGCCGTTGGTGTGGGTGGCGCGCGGCGTCCTGCCCGCCCCGGTCTGGGGCGGGCGGCGCGGGGCCGCCCCCCCGCGCCGCCCGCGCGCGCGC
>CAXTUT010000342.1:0-2354 GCA_964247465.1 uncultured Caulobacteraceae bacterium
CTGTCGCCCTACGGAGCGCGCCTGCTCACCACCTACGACGGCCCGCAGGGGCTGTGCTCGGAGCCGCTGGAGTTCCTGTCGCTGCTCTACAACGGCGAGGCGCGGCCGGTTCGCCTGCCCCAAGGCGATCTCGGGATGTATCTGCCCTACCGCCGGGTCAGCTTTGGCGGCGACGCGCTGGAGATGGCGCCGGCGGGGCGGCTGGAGCGCAGCTTCGCGGCCATGGTGTCGGTGAAGGACTATCCGGGCCAGACGCTTCCCGGCATGCTCGACGACCTGCTGCGGCTGCCCTACGAAATGGTGCTGAGCGAGAGCTTCGGCTTCGTGGACCGCCAGGCGACGCTGGACCGCATGAACCTAGCGCTCCGCCGCATGAAGGCCGCCGACGACGAGGCCACCAGCCTCAGGCGAGACCTCTACACCGCCAAGGACGACGTGGCCGCCGGCCGCGCCGCATTCGGCGAGCACCACCTGACGGTAATGGTCAAGGCGCCCTCGCGCGCCGCCCTGAACGCGGCGGCGGCCGACGTGCAGTCAGCCTTCACCGAGCTCGGCGTCATCGCCGTGCGCGAGGAGGTCAATCTGGAGCCGGCGTTCTGGGCCCAGTTCCCGGGCAACTTCAAGGACATCGCGCGCCGTGCCCTGGTGTCGTCCTCCAACTTCGCGGCGCTCGCCAGCTGCCACAACTTCCCCGTGGGCCGCGCGTCGGGCAACCATTGGGGCGAGGCGATCACGGTGCTGGAGACCACCTCGGCCGGTCCCTACTACTTCAATTTTCACCACGGCGACCTCGGCAACTTCACCGTCGTGGGGCCGTCGGGATCGGGCAAGACGGTGGTGCTGGGCTTCCTGCTGGCCCAGGCCCGGAAGATAGACCCGCGCACGGTATACTTCGACAAGGACCGCGGCGCGGAAATCTTCCTGCGTGCGGTCGGCGGCCGCTATGACGTTCTGCGCCCCGGCCAGCCGACGGGACTGAACCCGCTGCTGCTGGAGGACACGGCCGCCAACCGGCGCTTCCTGTCCGATTGGACCGCCAAGCTGATCACCGCCAACGGCCCGATGCTCGACGCCGACGACCTGCTGGCCATCGCCGACGCCGTAGACGCCAATTACGCCCAGCCGCAGCGCTATCGCCGGCTCAGCCATTTCGTGGAGCTGTTCCGCGGCTCGCGCCGCCCCTCCTCGACCGACCTCGCCGCGCGGCTCGCTCCCTGGCATGGCGCGGGCGACTACGCCTGGCTGTTCGACAACGCGGCCGATGAGCTCGACCTGGAGGCCCGCACCCTGGGCTTCGACCTGACCCAGATCCTGGACGATCCGGCGGCGCGCACGCCGGCGATGATGTATCTGTTCCACCGGGTGGAGCAGCGGCTGGACGGCGAGCCGACCATCATCGTCATCGACGAGGGCTGGAAAGCGCTGGACGACGAGGTATTCATCCAGCGCATCAAGGACTGGGAGAAGACGATCCGCAAACGCAACGGCATTGTCGGCTTCTGCACCCAGAGCGCCCAGGACGCGCTGGGCTCCCGCATCTCCAGCGCCATCATTGAGCAGGCCGCCACCCAGATCTTCATGATCAATCCCAAGGCGCAGGAGGCCGACTACTGCGGCGGGTTCGGCCTGACGCGCCATGAGTTCGACCTGGTGCGGACCCTGCCGGACTCCACCCACTGCTTCCTCATCAAGCACGGCGCCGACAGCGTGGTGGCGCGGCTGAACTTGGCCGGCATGCCGGACCTGCTCACCGTGCTGTCGGGGCGGGAGTCCAGCGTGCGCCGGCTCGACGAGTTGCGTGCGACGTATGGCGACGCCCCGGACGCCTGGCTGCCGCACCTGCTCAGGCGCGCCTGATGGCCGGCGTCTGCCCCGCTCCCGGTCCTGACGATCCGCTGGTGCGCGGCCTGCTGAACGTCGTCGACTGCAACGTGGAGACGGTGGTGCAGACCGGCTACGCCAGCCTGTTCCAACCCGGCGGCGCGTTCGTCAGCGTCCTGACGGTCTTGATGACGGTGTACGTGGCGCTGGTCGGCTACCGCCTGCTGCTCGGCCGCTCGCCCCTGACGGTCACCGACCTGGCGCTGACCACGGTGAAGCTGGCGGCGGTGCTGGCCTTCGCCACCCAATGGGGGACCTATCAGACCCTGGTCTACCGCTTCCTGTTTTTCGGGCCCGAGCAGGTCGCCGACGTGATCCTGCACGGGCTGCGCTCCAACGGCTCGGTGGTCGGCGGCAACGTCTATGACGGGCTGCAGCGCGCCTTCGCCGACCTGACCTCGTTCTCGCCGGCACAGCCTCCGGGCGCGCCGGCGGCGGTCGCGCCGACGGCTGGGGCGCCTGGGGCCGTTGCG
>CAXTUT010000343.1:0-2346 GCA_964247465.1 uncultured Caulobacteraceae bacterium
GGCTCCGGCCGAGCCGCCGTCCTATCTGGCCATCGAGCTGGAGACCGCCCACTGGCGCGAGCGTGAGCTGCAGGCCGCCGCCGCCGCCGCGTCCAAGGCGCTGGAGAGCGCCATGATGGAGGTCAGCCGGGCGCTGAACACGGGCTCGGGTGCGGAAGGCGAGGGCGTACGGGATTTGGCGCTTGAGTCCGCGCCCGGATCGCCTGAAGACGCAGGCGGGTCGTCACCGGAAGAGGAGCCGGCCGAATGAGCGCCGTCAACGTCGAAGTCAACGGCCACGCCTTTGCGGTCGGCTGCGAGGATGGGCAGGAAGCGCACCTGCGCGCGCTCGCCGGGCAGTTCGACCGCCAGGTTCAGGAGGTTTCGCGCGCGGTCGGCCACGTGGGCGACCTGCGCCTGTTCCTGATGGCTGCGCTGATGACCGCCGACGAACTGGCCGACGCCCGCGCGCGGCTGGCGCAGGCGCAGGCGGAACTGGCCCGGCTGCAGTCCGATCAGGCCCGGTCGGAGGCGCGCGCCGCCCAGGCCCTTGACGCCGCGGCCACCCGCATCGAGGCCCTGGCCGCCAAGGTGCGCTGAAGACCCGGAAGCCGCTTGAGACCGGACCGCTCAGGGCTTACCTTCGGCTCCGGCGGGTCTTGCTGCGGTTCGCGTCGGAGGCCTCATATCCCGGGACCCTAATCAACTCTCTTGGGAGCTGTCCCTGTTCGGGTTCCTGGACCCGCGCACACGGCGCCCACCTGGTTCACCAGGTTCGAGTGGATTGAACCGCCTCCACGGTTCTTCGCGGCGCCGCCACCCTATTTCCGCAAGGGCGACCCTTCTCTTCCAAGGGAGGAGAGAGGATTGAAGGCGGTGCTTAGGGCGTCATGCCGGCGGCGTCGCAAGGCGTTGCATGCCGCTCAGGGCGAGGCTCCCCAAGCCCTGATCCGCGTGTTCGAGGCGTCGGGCCTGCCGCGCCCGGCGGTCGCCGCCGTCTATCGCGCCACAGGTTCCGAAATCGATCCGCAGCCGCTGGCGGACTGGCTGACGGGCCAAGGCGTGCGCGTCGCCCTGCCCGTGGTCGTCCAGCGCGACGGTCCCCTGCTGTTTCGCGAGGCGGTCGACGGCCCGCTCATCACCGACGCGCTGGGTCTGCCTGTTCCGCCGCCCCACGCGGCCGTCCTCAGGCCCGACCTGATGTTCGTCCCCCTGCTCGCCTTCGACCGCGCCGGCGCGCGGCTGGGGCAGGGCGGCGGCTACTACGACCGCACCCTGGCCGCCCTGCGCGCAGAAGGTCCGCCGGTGCGCGCCATCGGCCTCGCCTACGCCGGCCAGGAGATCGAGCGCTTGCCGACAGACGCCTACGACCAGCGGCTGGATGGCGTGCTGAGCGAGAGCGCCTATCTGGACTTCACCGGAGAGCCCTGAACCGATGCGCAGCGCTTCATGAGACTGGCCTTCTTCGGCGACGTCATCGGCCGCACCGGGCGCGAGGGGCTGGCGACGCACCTGCCGGCGCTGCGGCGAAGGCTCGGGCTGGAGTTCGTGGTGGTCAACGCGGAGAACGCGGCCGCGGGCTTCGGCGTCACCGCCAAGACGGCCGAGGAGCTGTTCGACGCCGGCGCCGACTGCCTCACGCTCGGCAACCATTCCTTCGACCAGCGCGAGGCGCTGACCTATATCGACCGGGAGGAGCGGCTGCTGCGCCCGCTGAACTATCCGCGGCTGAGCCACGCGCCGGGCCGCGGCGCCTGGATGTTCGATGCGCCGGGGGGCCGGCGCGTGCTGGTGATGAACGTGCTCGGGCGCGTGCACATGGACAGCCTGGACGATCCCTTCTCCGCTGTGGATGCGCAACTGGAGGCGTGTCCGCTAGGCGTCGCTGCGGACGCCATCGTGGTGGACATGCACTGCGAGGCGACCTCGGAGAAGATGGCGATGGGTCATTTCTGCGACGGGCGGGCGAGCCTGGTGGTCGGCACCCACACCCACGTGCCCACCGCCGACGCCCAGGTGCTGCCGGGAGGGACGGCTTACCAGACCGATGCGGGCGGGTGCTGCGACTACGACAGCGTCATCGGCATGGGCAAGGAGGAGGCGGTGCGCCGCTTCTCCAGCCGCATGCCGGGCGCGCGCTTCCAGCCGGCGTCGGGGCCGGCGACGGTGTGCGGCGTCTATGTGGAAACCGACGCGCGCACGGGCCTGGCGCTGCGGGTCGGGCCCGACCGCGAAGGGGAACAGCGGCGCGGCTATCAGGAAGAAGGCGACCGGGAGCCCCGCGGCACGCAGCCCGCGCAACGCGTCGCGAAGGACGAGGGCGACGATCATGCGCGTCGCGATCACGATCGCGACGACGAGTGCGGC
>CAXTUT010000344.1:0-2343 GCA_964247465.1 uncultured Caulobacteraceae bacterium
ACCTGCGGGGCCTGCGCGCCGCAGCGATGGCGGCGGGCAGCGAGCGCCGGCCCCGCCGGTCGGGCTTCAGCGCGGCGAAGTCCGGCCGCTCCACCTGGCCGGCGAAGCAGACCGCCCGGCAACCGGCCTGGCGGAGGAGCTCGAAGGTGCGGCCGAGCTCGGCTATGCCGACGTCGGCGCCGGGGAAGCGCTCCAGGCCGGCGTCGGCGAAGCCCCGCAGCCGCAGGACGAGGAACGGCCGGCCCGCCGCGCGGCAGCTCTCGGCGAGCACGATCGGAAGTTCGCCGCCGCCCGCGATCAGACCGAGCTTCACGTACTCTCCCCGATGACCAGAAAGCCGTACATCAAACCCGCTCGCAGCGGCTAGCCTCGCGGAGACAGGCTCAGCGCGGGCCGAGGGCTTCGACCAGGGGACCTGGACGAGCGAGAGCTAGACGAGCCGGCTCTGCTCCAGGGCCGCGGCGACGAAGCTGGCGAACAGCGGATGGGGCTGGAAGGGGCGGCTCTTCAGCTCGGGGTGGAACTGCACGCCGACGAACCAGGGGTGATCGTTACGCTCCACGATCTCAGGGAGCAGGCCGTCCGGCGACAGGCCGGTGAAATGCAGACCGGCCGCCTCGATGGTCTCTCGATAGCCGATGTTGACCTCGTAGCGATGGCGGTGGCGCTCGGCCACGTCGGCGGCGCCATAGATGTCGGCCACCCGGGAGCCGGGGACGAGGATGGCGTCGTAGGCGCCGAGACGCATGGAGCCGCCGAGATCGTCACCGGCCTGGCGGCGGACCCTCTGATTGCCGCTGAGCCACTCGGTCATCAGTCCGACCACCGGCTCGTCGGTCGGGCCGAACTCGCTGGAGCTGGCGCGCGGCAACCCAGCCACGTTCCGGGCCGCCTCGATCACCGCCATCTGCATGCCGAAGCAGATGCCGAAATAGGGCACCCGCCGCTCGCGGGCGAACTGCACCGCGCGGATCTTGCCCTCCGCGCCCCGCTCGCCGAAGCCGCCGGGAACCAGGATGGCGTGGACGCCCTCCAGACGCGAGGCGGCGGCGCCCGGCTCGCCTTCGAAGGCCTCCGACTCCACCCAGTCCAGGTTCACCTTGACGTTGTTGGCCAGGCCGCCGTGGACCAGGGCTTCGATCAGGCTCTTATAGGCGTCCTTCAGCACCGTGTATTTTCCGACCACCGCGATCGTCACCTCGCCGTCGGGGTGTCGGACGTGGTCGGCTATGCCCTGCCAGCGCGCCAGCTCCGGCTTGGGCGCATCGTGCAGGCCGAAGGCGTCCAGGATTTCGCGATCCAGCCCCTCGCGGTGATAGTCCAGCGGCACGGCGTAGATGCTGTCGCTGTCCATCGCCTGGATGACCGCGGTCTCGCGCACGTTGCAGAACAGCGCGATCTTGCGCTTCTCGTCGGGCGGAATCGGCTGCTCGCAGCGGCAGAGCAGGATGTCGGGCTGGATGCCGATGGCGCGCAGTTCCCGCACCGAGTGCTGCGTCGGCTTGGTCTTCATCTCCCCGGCCGTCTTCACGAACGGCAGCAGCGTTAGGTGGACGAAGACGCAGGCGCCGCGCGGCAGTTCCTGGCCGAGCTGGCGGATCGCCTCGAAGAAGGGCAGGCCCTCGATGTCGCCCACCGTGCCCCCGATCTCCACCAGCACGAAGTCCGCCTCGCCGGCGTCCGATAGGACGAAGCTCTTGATCTCGTTGGTGACGTGGGGAATCACCTGGACGGTGGCGCCCAGATAGTCGCCCCGGCGCTCCTTCTCGATGATGGTCTTGTAGATCTGGCCCGTGGTGATGTTGTCGCCGCGGGTGGCCGAGACGCCGGTGAAGCGCTCGTAGTGGCCGAGGTCCAGGTCGGTCTCCGCCCCGTCGTCGGTGACGAACACCTCCCCATGCTGGTAGGGACTCATCGTGCCGGGATCGACGTTGAGGTAGGGGTCGAGCTTGCGCAGCCGGACCTTGTAGCCCCGCGCCTGCAGAAGCGCGCCGAGGGCCGCCGACGCGAGCCCTTTACCGAGCGAAGAGACCACGCCGCCCGTGATGAAGATGTAGCGCGTCATGGGGCGTCAGCTTTGCGCTGATTCGTGCGGCGCCTGGGTCGCCCTAGCCGCAGGCCGTATGATCCGAGTCCGCCGGCTCACTGGCCGCCCGTCGTGTTGCCGGGAGCCGCCTCCGTGACGGGAGGGAGCTTGATCGCCGGGGCCGGGCCCGTGGGCGCGGCGGGTCGTGGCGCGAGCGGCGCGACGGTGGGGCTGGACTGCGGCGCGGTCTGGACGCCGAACAGGGTCGAAGGCCGCCGCGCGGCGGTGTCGCCTCGGGCCGGGGCAGACGTCTCCTG
>CAXTUT010000345.1:0-2342 GCA_964247465.1 uncultured Caulobacteraceae bacterium
GCGTCGCCGTCCCTGGCCCCCGCCGCGCCCCAGGCTGCGCCCGGCCGGACCGATGCGGGACCGCCTCCGGGCCACGCGAAGGCGGCCGCCGCCGTGACGTCCGGAGGGTCGACCCAGGCGCTGTACGCCAACGCCGTCAGCCGCATCGACACCGGCGACCTGGCGGCGGTCGAGGACGTCAGGACGGCCGCCGAGCGCGGCCTGCCGGCCGCCCAATTCTATCTTGCGCGTCTCTACGAGGCCGGCGACGCCGGACTGAAGAAGGACACGGCCGAGGCGCGCAAGTGGACCGCCAAGGCGGCGGAGAACGGCGATCCTTCGGCCATGTACAATCTCGCCTCCTACATGTACGCGGGCGACGGCGGCGCCAAGGATCTGACCGGCGCAGCCGCCTGGTTCCGCCGCTCCGCCGAGCACGGCGTGGTGAACGGCCAGTACAACCTGGCCCAGCTCTACGAAAAGGGCTTCGGCGTGCCGCAGAGCAATGCGGAGGCCTACAAGTGGTATCTGGTGGCGGCCGGCTCAGGCGACACCGAGGCCCGCTCGGCGGCGGAGAGCCTGAAGGCCAAGCTCGACGGGGAGTCCCAGACGACCGCCGAACGCAGCGCCGCCCAGCTCCACGCCCAGCTGTCCGGCGGAGCCGTGAAGACGGCCGCCGTGCAACCCTGACACGGGTGGCGGACGCGCTGGTCCGGTCGTTGCGGCTTCACGCGAAGGTGAGGCCCAACCGCCCCATTTCCAGCTAGACGGCAGGCGATGCGCAGGCCGCCCTTCCCTCTCGTGGTCGCCCTAGCGGCCCTCGGCGGCGCCCCGGCGGGCGCGCCCGCGGCGACCGCGCCGGGCCGCACGCCCGTCGTGGTCGAGCTCTACACCGCCCAGGGCTGCGCCGGATGCCCTGAAGCGGACCGACTGGTGTCCGAGCTCGGCGCGCGCCGGGGCGTGCTCGCCCTGACCCTGCCCGTCGACTATTGGGACTATCTCGGCTGGGCCGACACGTCCGCCGAACCCGGCTTCACCAAGCGCCAGCGCGCCTATGCGGACCGGCTGAAGGTCCGCGAGATCTACACGCCCGAGGTCATCGTCGACGGCCGCAAGGAGGCGGGCGGCTCGACCCTGGACAAGGCGGCCCTGGACGCCCTGGTCCATGGGGGCGTTCGCGACTTCGTCGACGGGCCGCAGGTGCGGTGGATGCACGGCGGTGCGCGGGTACGCGTCTCCGCAGGCCGCAAGGCCGTTGCGCGCGCCGACGTCTGGCTCATGCGCTACGACCCGAAGGCGGAGTCGGTGCGGGTCAAGGCCGGCGACAACAAGGGCCAGGTCATGGTGCGGCGCTACGTCGTGCACGCGCTGACGCGCCTTGGCGGCTATGGCGGCGGGGTGCGCAGCTATGCGTTGCCCGACTCCACAGGCGACCCACTGTCGAGCGTGGTGCTGGTGCAGGGCGTGCGCGGCGGCAAGATCTACGGCGCCGGCCAGGACTGAAGGGGCGCTACGCCGCCGGGCGGCGGGCGCGTCCCAGCATCAGGGTGGACAGGATCGAGCCCAGCATGGCCGGCAGTTCGCGCCGATCCACCACCCGGTCCACCATGCCGTGGTCCATCAGGTATTCGGCGCGCTGGAAGCCCGCCGGCAGGGTCTCGCGGATGGTCTGCTCGATCACGCGCGGCCCGGCGAAGCCGATCAGGGCGCCGGTCTCGGCCAGCTGCACGTCGCCCAGCATGGCGTAGCTGGCGGTGACGCCTCCGGTGGTCGGATCGGTCAGCACCACCACATAGGGCAGCCGCGCCGCCTTCAGCTGCTGGATGGCCAAGGTGGTGCGCGCCATCTGCATCAGGCTGAGCGCGCCCTCCTGCATCCGCGCGCCCCCCGCCGCGGTGAAGGCGACCAGGGGCGCCTCTCGCTCCAGCGCGCTCTCGGCGGCGCGGATGAAGCCATCGCCCGCCGCCATGCCGAGCGAGCCGCCCATGAAGGCGAAGTCCTGCACCATGGCCACCACAGGCGTGCGGTGGACCTCGCCGAAGCCGATGGCGACCGTGTCCTGCGCGCCCGTGGACTTGCGCGCCGCGCTCAGCCGCTCCGGATAGGGCTTCTGGTCCACGAAGCCGAGCGGGTCCTCGCGCACCGACGGCGGGGCGATGGGCTCGAACCGGCCTTCGTCGAAGGTGAAGCGGAAGCGCAACGCCGGTCCGATCCGCATGTGGTGGCCCGAAGGCGTCACCCACATCGCCGCGTCCAGGTCGGCGCGATAGATCATCTCGCCCGTGTCGGGGCATTTGACCCACAGGTTGTCCGGCGTCTCTTTGCGCTGGCCGAAGCCGCGCACGCCCGGCGCGATCTTGGAC
>CAXTUT010000346.1:0-2340 GCA_964247465.1 uncultured Caulobacteraceae bacterium
CTGAGTGTGTGTTGATGCCGGAGTGAAACTCCCCAGAACCGCCGTTTGAACCCTCCCCAGTTGAATCGCAACCGCCGGGCTCCCGGGGCGCGCCCCGGGAGCCCGGCGGTTGCGATTTGCCGATGCTCTCCCGATGGGCGGGGGAGTGAGTCGGTGATCAAGCTGGGAGAGCTGGTGATGATCCTTGATCTGCATCGACAGGGGCTTTCGGTGAGCGCGATCGCGCGTCAGTGCTGCCTCGATCGCAAGACGGTGCGGCGCTACATCGAGCGCGGTCTTGAGCCGCCGGCGTACGGGCCTCGCCAGCCTCGGCCGATGCTGTTGGACCCGTTCTCGGGGTATCTGCGCGAGCGGGTCACGGCCTATCCAGGGCTGAGCGGCGCCCGGCTGCTGCGGGAGCTGAAGGAGCGGGGCTACGAGGGGAGCTACACCGCCGTCACCGACTTTCTGCGCGACGTGCGGCCGCCGCCCAACCCCGCCTATGAGGTGCGTTACGAGACCGGGCCCGGTGATCAGGGCCAGGTGGACTTCGCCCAGTTCCAGGTGGTGTTCACCGACGAGCCGAGCACGCCGCGGATCGTGTGGCTGTTTTCCATGGTGCTGGGCTACAGCCGACTGATCTGGGCCAGGTTCGTGGTGCATCAGGACTTGGCGGCCGTGCTGCGTTGCCATGTTGCGGCGTTCGAGGCGCTGGGCGGCGCGCCGCGCGAGTTGCTCTATGACCGCATGAAGACCGCGGTCACCGGCGAAGGTGACGATGGCGGCATCATCTACAACCTCGCTCAGATCGACCTGGCGCGCCACTACGGCTTCCATCCGAAGGCCTGCAAGGCTTATCGAGCGAAGACCAAGGGCAAGGTGGAGCAGCCGTTCCGCTACATCCGCCAGGACTTCTTCCTCGCGCGCACCTTCCGCAATCTGGAAGACCTGAACACCCAGCTGCGCCATTGGCTGGACACTGTCGCCAACCCGCGGGTGCACGCCACCACGCAGCGCATCGTCAACGAGGTCTTCGCCGAGGAACGGCCGCATCTAAAATCCCTGCCGCTGGCGCCGTTCAAGGCGGTCCTGCGCCTGGAGCGGCGCATCTCGCGCGAAGGCATGGTGAGCGTGGGCGGCAACCTCTACAGCGTGCCCGACGCCACCCGCCGAAGACCGGTGGAGGTGCATACCCTGGCCGAGGAGATCCGCATCTTCGAGGACGGGGTGCTGATCGCCAGCCACCCAGTGCTGGAGGGCCGTCACCAACGGCGTGTCGCGTCCGGTCACCGCAAGGGCGGCTCGAGCTCCGGCCAACGCCGTCCAGACGGAACCTTGGTCCTGACGGCCCGCACCGGCGACATCGTCGCTCAGAGGTCGCTGGACGTCTACGACGCCATCGGTCGCCAGCTGGCGCAGGGAGGCCGGGCATGAGCGCGCCTCCCGAACTGACGCCTTCCCTGATCGAGCGCATCCGCCGCGACCTGGTCGGCCTGAAGATGCCCCGCGCCCTGGAGGCGTTGGACCAGATCGTGCGCCGCCTGGAGCATGGAGAGATCGGCGCCTTGGAAGCGGTCGACATCTTGCTGAGCGAGGAGCTGACCCTTCGCGAGAACAGCCGCATCAAGACGGCGCTGCGCATGGGCCGGCTGGCGACGATCAAGACGCTGGCCGGCTACGACTTCTCCTTCCAGCCATCGCTGGATCGGGACCGTATCCACACGCTGGCTCAGCTGGGCTTCGTCGCCCGGGCTGAGGTGGTCCACTTCATGGGACCGCCCGGCACGGGCAAAAGCCACTTGGCCATAGCGCTGGGTGTGGAAGCGGTGAAGGCCGGTCGCAGCGTCTACTTCTGCACCCTGGCGGACCTCCTGGCCCAGCTCGCTCGGGCTGAACGCGAGGGCCGCCTGCAGGAGCGCATCCGCTTCTTCTGCCGGCCGGCGCTGCTGATCGTGGACGAGATCGGCTACCTGCCGGTCGTGCCCGGCGGCGGCAACCTGTTCTTCCAGCTGGTCAACGCCCGCTACGAACGCGGCGCCATGATCCTCACCTCCAACCGCGGCTTCGCCGAATGGGGTGAGGTGTTCGGCGATCCCGTCGTCGCCACGGCCCTGCTCGACAGGCTGCTGCACCACGCCGTCGTCGTTCAGATCGAGGGCTCCAGCTACCGCCTGCGCCAACATGCCGAACTCATGCCCGAGCACCTCCGCTCCAAGGCGATCATCGCTGCGCCTCTACAAGCGCCGCCTCCACGCCGACGCGGCCGGCCACCGAAAAGCAGCTACCTCACCCCCGCGGCCTGACCGGCGAAAGTGGGGACTTTTACCTTGGCGGTTCTGGGTACTTTTACAGCGGCGTTGA
>CAXTUT010000347.1:0-2313 GCA_964247465.1 uncultured Caulobacteraceae bacterium
GCACCCAGCCCAGGCCGCCGCCCCGCCGACCACCGCGGAAGAAGGCCGACGCGACGAAGGCGAACAGCAGGATGGAGAAGATCGTCCCGATGACGTCGTGATGACGTGGTCCGGTCGGCCGCTGCTCGGCCTGAACGGCGGCGGACTGGGCCGCAGCCTGGGCCGCCTGCGGGTCGAGCCCCAGCTGCTGGACGATCGCGTCGGTGCCGGCGACCACTCCGCCCTGGACGTCGCCTGTCCGGAAGCGCGGCAGCACCTGGCTGTTCAGGATGACGCTGGAGACCGCATCGGTGAGCACGGGCTCCAGGCCGTAGCCGACCTCGATGCGCACCTTCTTCTCGGCCGGCGCGACGATGAACAGGGCGCCGCTGTTCTTGCCCTTCTGGCCTATGCCCCAAGCGCGGCCGAGCTGGTAGCCGTAGTCGGCGATTTCGTCTCCCTGCAGCGACGCCAGGGTGACGACCACCAGCTGATCCCCGCTTTTGGCTTCGAGCGCCGCGAGCTTGGCGGTCAGCGCGGCCTCGACGTCGGGGGAGAGGACATGCGCGTCGTCCACCACGCGCCCGGTCAGGGGCGGAAAGCTCAGGGCCGCTCGCGCCGGAACGGCCACGACGACGAGGAGCAGCAAGGAAAGTAGAAGCGCCGCAAAGCCCTTCCTTGCTCGCAACTCCTGGACAGGACGCCCTAAAGCGACTGGTGGAAGGCGGATCATCATCACTGAGACGTGTTGGCGCTCGACGTCGTGGTGGTCGTCGTGCTTCCGGCGGTCGGCGCGGCGTCGAAGTTTACGGTGGGCGCGTTTTGGGCGGCGTCGGAGGCCTGGAACAGGGCCATGGGCTTTTCCGAGTGATAGAGGGTCGAGGCCCAGATCACGCCGGGGAAGGTGTGCAGCGACAGATTGTAGTTCTGCACCGCCCCGTTGTAGTCGCGTCGGGCGATCAGGATGCGGTTCTCCGTCCCTTCAAGCTGGGACTGCAGCGCCAGAAAGTTCTGGTCGGACTGCAGTTGCGGATACCGCTCGCTCGCCACCAGCAGCCGGCTCAACGCGCCGGACAGACCGTTCTGGGCGGCGGCGAACTGGCTCACCTTGGCGGGATCATTGACCTGGGATGAGTCGATGTGAACCTGGGTGGCCGAGGCGCGCGCCTGGGTCACCTCCACCAGCACGCTCTTCTCCTGCGCGGCGTAGCCCTTCACGGTGGAGACGAGGTTGGGGATCAGGTCGGCGCGCCGCTGATAGGCCGCCTGAAGGTCGCCGAACTTGGTCTTGGCCTGCTCCTCCAGCGTCGGAATGGTGTTCACGCCGCAGCCTCCAAGCACCAGAGGCAGGGCGATGAGCGCGGCGAGATGGACGTGACGGCGCAAGATCGGCCCCTTCAACGAATGACGAGGCGGTGATCATAGCAGCGCTTGCGCCGCACCGCACCCCAGGCGCTGACGAAGGCGCCCCGCCGCTTCGGCCCGCAGCCAAATTGCTCTACAGCCGAGCGCGTGATCACCCAGCTGACCATAGAGGCCCTGAGCCTCGTCCGCGGCGAGCGCGCCTTGTTCAAGGGTCTCAGCCTTGACGTTTCGGCCGGCGAGGCGGTGGCGCTCACCGGAGCGAATGGAGCTGGAAAGACCAGCCTGCTGCGCGCCATCGCCGGCCTGCTTCGTCCCGCCGCGGGCGCGGTGCGCTTCTGGAACGGCGGCGTCGAGGTCGAGCCGGAGGTCGCGCGGACGGGCGCGATGCACTGGCTCGGCCATCACGACGGACTGAAACCCGGCCGCACGGCGGGTGAGGAGCTTCGCTTCTGGAGCCGGTGGCTGGGCGCGGGCGACACTGCGCGCGCGGTCGCCGCGCTGGAACTCGCGCCCTTGCTGCCGCTGGAGGTGCGCAAGCTGTCATCCGGCCAGAGACGTCGTCTGGCGTTGGCGCAGCTGTTGGCGTCTCCGCGGCCGCTGTGGCTGCTCGACGAGCCGCTGTCTCCGCTGGACGCGCAGCGGCGTACGCGGTTCGGCGAGCTGATGGCGGCCCATCTGAGCGGCGGCGGCATGATCGTGGCCGCGGTCCACGACCCGCTGCCTATTCCGGCGCGGGCGTTTGCGGTCGGCGCCGCTTGAGCGCGGCGGGCGCCCTGTTCAGCCGCGAGCTGGCGCTGGCGTGGGGTCGCGGCGGCGGACCTCTGTTCGCCGGCGCCTTCTACGTGGGGCTCGCCACCCTGCTTCCCCTCGCGGCTGGCCCATCGCCGGAGCGGCTGGCCGCCGTGGCGCCGGCGGCGGCGGTCGCCGCGGTGGCGCTGTCCTCGCTGCTGTCGCGGGAGCGGGGGTTCG
>CAXTUT010000348.1:0-2308 GCA_964247465.1 uncultured Caulobacteraceae bacterium
AGGTGCATCTGCTCCAGGCGCGACACATAGCTGCGCTTCTCGTTCAGCACGTAGAGCGCCACCGCCGTCGGCAGCCGCACCAGCACCGCGCCCGAGCCGCCGCGCACGGCCTCCATCTCGATGGCCCGAAGCGCCGCGAGCGCGCTGGACTCCCCGTTGCGCCCGCGGCCGGTGCCCTGGCAGTGCTCGCAGAGGTGGGTGGCCCCTTCCAGCACGCCGGTGCGGCGGCGCTGGCGGCTGATCTCCATCAGGCCGAAGGGCGAGATCTTGCCCATCTGCACCCGGGCCCGGTCGGTGGACAGGCAGTCCTTCAGCACCTTCTCGACGGTCCGGTTGTTCTTGGACTCGTCCATGTCGATGAAGTCGATGACGATCAGGCCGGCGAGGTCGCGCAGCCTAAGCTGGCGCGCGGTCTCCTCCGCCGCCTCCAGGTTGGTGCGGAAGGCGGTAGCCTCCACGTTCCGCTCCTTGGTGGAGCGGCCGGAGTTCACGTCCACCGCCACCAGCGCCTCGGTCTGGTTGATCACCAGGTAACCGCCGGACTTCAAGGGCACCGTGGGGGAGTGTATCTGCGCCAGCTGGTCTTCTATCCTGAAGGCCGTGAACAGCGGCGTCTTCTCGCGGTAGGGCGTGATCTTGGAGGACTGGCCCGGCATGATCATGCGCATGAACTGGCGCGCCTCGCGGTAGCCGTGCTCGCCCTCCACGACGATGCCTTCGAGGTCCTTGTCGTACATGTCGCGGATGGCGCGCTTAACCAGGTCCTCCTCCTCGTAGATGAGGGAAGGCGCCACCGACTTCAGCGTGGTCTCGCGGATGTTCTCCCACAGCCGCAGCAGGTAGTCGTAGTCGCGGTTGATCTCGGTCTTGGTGCGCTTGGCGCCGGCGGTGCGCACGATCAGACCCATGCCGAGCGGCACGTCCAGGCTCTGCACTATGGTCTTCAGCCGGCGCCGGTCGGTGGAGGAGACGATCTTGCGGCTGATCCCGCCGCCCCGCCCGGTATTGGGCATCAGCACGCCATAGCGGCCGGCCAGGGACAGGTAGGTGGTGAGCGCCGCGCCCTTGTTGCCGCGCTCTTCCTTCACGACCTGGACCAGCATGATCTGGCGGCGCCGGATCACCTCCTGGATCTTGTAGCGCCGCATCAGCCGGCGCTGGCGGCGCATGAAGGCCTCTTCGCCCTCGTCCTCCGCCTCGTCGGCGTCCTCCTCGTCCTCATCGTCGTCGCCGTGGTCGGACTCGACCTCGCGCATCAGGGCTTCGCGGTCGGCGACGGGGATCTGGTAGTAGTCGGGGTGGATCTCGTTGAAGGCCAGGAAGCCGTGGCGGTTGCCGCCGTACTCGATGAAGGCGGCCTGCAGGCTAGGTTCGACCCGGGTGACCTTGGCTAGGTAGATGTTCCCGCGGAGCTGCTTGCGGGAAGAGGACTCGAAATCAAGCTCCTCGATCCGGGAGCCGTCCACCACCACCACGCGGGTCTCTTCCGCGTGGGAGGCGTCTATGAGCATTCTCTTGGTCATCGAAGCTGTCTCCGCGACGCGCGGACCTGCCGCTGCGCCGCAACTGGCGCCTCGCGCACACGCCGGCCTCGCCGCGCGGAGCGATCCGCGCGGGGTTCGAGGGGAGGCGCTGCAGGGCGAGGCTGCCCATGGGTTGATGCAATCCTGTCGCGCCCGGATGGCGCGAATGGCGGAAGATGCCCGGGCCGCGACTCGGTCCTGGCGCTGTGCGCGCCGCTCATCTAAGGGGCGCGCGGAAGAACAGTGCAACATTGTGGCGCGAAATGGAAGCGCGTGCGGATGGTTTCCGCGGGGTTAAGCCTTGGTCAACCCGGCGGGCGGATAAGACGGGCCTAACGCCGGCGGAGCGTCGTATGCGCGCAGGGTTGATCCATTTCGTGAAGGCGCTGGGCCAGCGGCGCCGCGCCCTCGCCGCGGCCCTGGCGCTCACCGGCGCCGTCACAGTCGCCGCCACCTCCCACGGCCAGACCAGCGTGGGCGTGCTGAAGGTGCGCGTCGGCGGCGACAGCCACCAGACCCGCATGGTCATCGAACTCGACCGCGCCACCAAGGGCACGCTGCTCTCCGGGCCCGCGCCCGTGGACAAGGTGAGCCTGGCGCTCGCCCACCTGGACGTCCCCGGCGACATGCGGGGCGACGGCGCCGGCTTGGTGAAGGCCTGGCGGGTGGAGGAGGCGGCCGGCGCGGCCCAGGTCCACCTCGACCTCGCCCACGCGGGCGTGGTGCGGCGCCGCTTCCTGCTGCCGCCGGGCGACGGGGTGAACGTCTACCGCTACGTCATCGAC
>CAXTUT010000349.1:0-2299 GCA_964247465.1 uncultured Caulobacteraceae bacterium
CTCCACCCCGCCGCAACCATCCAGCCACGCTTAGCCGCACGCCCGCGCCCGTCGCCGGCGCCTCCCGCGCGCACCATCCAGTCCGCCCGCCCCACGCCGCCCCACGTCCGGTCTGCATTTCCGTCCACACCGTCCCCCAGCGTGGCGAACATGCCAGCGGCCGGCGCCCCTGCGGGGTCCGCGACGGCAAGCGGCTCAGCGGGGTCCAGCCGATGGACGGTTCAGGGCGGCGAACCGGGCGAGGACGGGGTGCGCAAGTTCCTGCGCGCAACCGTGGGCTGCTCGCACGAGGACTATGTGGGGCTGAGCGACCAGGAGCGGGCCAGCTGCGACCGTCGGGTAGGCCGCGACGCGCGGGCCCTCGGCATCGCGCCCGATAAGATCGCCGGCTTCATCGCGGCGGCCGAAGCGCAAGAGCAGGCGAGGGCGGGAAGGACCGGTCCGATCCCAAACGTCTTCGCACCCTGCCAAGGGGTAGGCTCAAATCTCGACCGCGGCTGCCTCAACGTGAAAACCAAGCATCCTGATGGGGAGCCTTACTGATCCTCGGGCCTCGGCTTTCTGCTGAAGGCGATTGCCGCGGGTCTGCGTGCTTCAAGACAGGCTTTTGCGCAGTCTTCCTCAGCATGAGGAAGACGGAGGGCGCCACGGATGCTTCTCTGGCTCCAACTATGCTCATCCTGAGGAGCCCTCGCAAAGGGCGCTTCGAAGGACACACGCTGATGACGACTATATCTACGACGGTCGGGTCTTGCGACGCTGGAGACTCGATCCTCCCCTCTGAGGGAGGGGAACTCGCGGAGCGGGTGGAGGGGGCTGCGCCGCCGTCGCCAAGCTGGAGCCCCCACAGCCGGCTTCGCCGACAGCTCCCCAGAGGGGGAGCATCTCGAGAGCCGAAGGTCGCTGCCAGATCGATGTCCCGCCGCCGTATCGCGAAAAGACAACGGCCCGGCGGATCGTTCCACCGGGCCGTCCTAGTCTCCAGCCGTGAAGCCGACGATTACTCCGCCGGGACGGGCTCGTCGCTCGGCGAGAACTCCAGCTCGGCGGGGAAGGCTTCGATCGCCTCCTCGCGCTGGGCGGTGAGGGCCTCGTCGCGCTGGGCGGCGATGCGCTGCAGGCCGCGGAGGTAGGAGCCCGTGCCCGCCGGGATGAGCCGCCCGACGATCACGTTCTCCTTCAAGCCCTCCAGCGTATCCACCTTGCCGTTGACCGAGGCGTCGGTCAGCACGCGGGTGGTCTCCTGGAAAGAGGCCGCAGAGATGAACGAGCGGGTCTGCAGCGACGCCTTGGTGATGCCGAGCAGCACCGGCTGATACAGGGCTGGGCGGCCCTTGCGCTTCTCGGTCTTCAGGTTCTCGGCGTCGACCTCGGTCTTGTCCAGATGGTCGGACTTGATCAGGCCGGTGTCGCCGGGCTCCAGGATCTCCACCTTCTGCAGCATCTGGCGCACGATCACCTCGATGTGCTTGTCGTTGATCGGCACACCTTGCAGGCGGTAAACCTCCTGGATCTCGTTGACCAGGTACTCGGCCAACGCCTCGATGCCCAGGATGCGCAGGATGTCGTGCGGATCGGGATTGCCGTCGATGATATATTCGCCCTTGGCGACAAAATCGCCATCGTGGACGGAGATATGCTTGCCCTTGGGGATCAGGAACTCGACCGTGTCGCCCTCTTCCGGGGTGATCTTGATGCGGCGCTTGTTCTTATAGTCCTTGCCGAACTCCACCTTGCCGCTCATCTCGGCGATGATGGCGCAGTCCTTGGGACGGCGGGCCTCGAACAGCTCCGCCACCCGCGGCAAGCCGCCGGTGATGTCGCGGGTCTTGGCCGACTCAGTGGGCAGGCGGGCCAGCACGTCGCCGGGCTTCACCTCGTCGCCGTCGCCAACGGAAAGCACCGCGCCCGCGGGCAGCAGGTAGCGGGCGTCGCCGCCGTTCGCCAGCTTCACGTAGGCCCCGTCGGCGCCCACCACGCTCATGGCCGGGCGCAGGTCCGAGCCCCGCGGGCTCGCCCGCCAGTCGGCCACCACGCGGTTGGCGATGCCGGTCGCCTCGTCCGTCTCCTCACGGATGGAGAAGCCGTCCACCAGGTCTTCGGCGCGCACCTTGCCGCCCACCTCGGTGATGATCGGCGTGGTGTAGGGGTCCCAGTCCGCCAAGCGCTGGCCGCGCTTGACGGTAGAGCCCTCCTTCACCCGCAGGCGCGCGCCATAGGGCACCTTGTAGGATTCGCGGTCCTTGCCGTCGACCTGGACCACCACCTGCATGTTGCGGTTCATGGCGATCAGGTCGCC
>CAXTUT010000350.1:0-2297 GCA_964247465.1 uncultured Caulobacteraceae bacterium
TCGGTGGTCAGGGCCAGGGCCGGGATGTCGTCCAGCGCGGTCTCGACCGGAAGCATGACCTTCAGGCGATCGGACGTATGCTCCATTTCGCAGAGTTTTTCCAGGGGCGTCGCGTTGACTTCGGTGAAATCGCCCACGCGAGTGCGCCGCAGCGCCGAGACGTGCCCGCAGGCGCCGAGCGCCGAGGCTAGGTCGCGCACGATAGCGCGCACATAGGAGCCCTTGCCGCAGTCCATCTCCAGGGTGATGTGGTCGGGATCGCTGTCGGTCACCTCCAGCCGGTGCACCACGATCGGGCGCGGCTCCAGCTCGAAGGCGATCCCTTCACGGGCGAGGTCGTAGGCGCGCTCCCCGTTCACCTTGATGGCGGAGAAGCTCGGCGGGGCCTGCATGATCTCGCCGCGAAAGGCGGGCAGGGCGGCCTCGACGTCGGACAGGGCCGGGCGCACGTCGGAGCTGGCCGTCGTCTCGCCCTCGCGGTCGAAGCTGGCGGTGCTCTGGCCCCAGGCGATGGTGAAGCGGTAGCCTTTCTGCGCCTCCATCAGGAACGGCACCGTCTTGGTGGCCTCGCCCAAGGCGATGGGCAGGATGCCCGACGCCAGCGGGTCCAGCGTGCCGGCGTGACCGGCCTTCTGGGCGTTGTAGAGCCGCTTGACGCGAGAGACGGCGTCGGTGGAGCCGAGGTCGACAGGCTTGTCGAGGCAGATCCAGCCGGAGACGGCGTCGCCTTTTTTCTTGCGCTGGCGGCTCACGCTTCTCCCTCCCCCTTCGCGGGGGAGGGAGCGAATACGCGCACCGATCCGCCGACCGGCTTATCATCCTCCGCCTCTTCCGCATGGCGTACGGCGTCAGCCTGCCGGGCTTCGGCGATCAGGCGCTCCATCCGGTCGGCTTCGGTGAAGCTCTCGTCGTGGACGAAGCGCAAGTCGGGAATGAACTTCAGCTCCACCGCGCGGGCGAGCTTGCCGCGCACGAACTTGGCCGCGCGGTTCAGCCCCTCGATGACGGCGCGCACGTGCACGCCGCCCAACGGCTCCACGAAGACGATGGCGTGGCGCAGATCAGGGCTCATGCGCACCTCGCTCACCGTCACCGAGACGTCCTCCAGCGCGCCGTCGTTCAGCTGCTCCTCGCGCAGGATTTCCGCGAGGGCGTGGCGCACCAGCTCGCCGGTGCGGAGCTGACGCTGGGTCGGACCGGCGTCGCGCCGGCCCTTGGAACTGGACTTCATGAAACGCTCTCCGGCTCCTCGGCGCGGATCGGACGCGCGAAGGAGCATGACCCGGCGCAGCGCCGGAAAGCGGGCGCACTTAGGGGAGCGGAGCCGCCTTGTCCAGCGTGAGCTTGCGGCGTCAGCTCTTATCTCTCCTAAGCAATGGGGAAGTCCCCGCGATGCAGGGGAGGGGCCCCGGCGCGGGCGAGCGACGGTTGAGTCGGCGTCTTCCGCGCGTGGCCCCTCCGTCGACTTCGCGTCCACCTCCCCGTGGGAGGATCGTATGACCGCTAGCCGAACTCCGCTCTTAGCCCATCGCGCACGTAAGCGGCCACGCCGTCCTCCAGCGAGTGGAAGTTCGGGGCGAGGCCTGCGGCGCGCAGCTTGGTCGTGTCCGCCTGGGTGACATACTGGTAGCGGCCCTTCAGCGTGTCCGGCATCTCGCGGTAGCGGATCGCCGTGGGTCGACCGACGGCGGAGAACAGGGCTTGGGCCAGGTCCGCGAAGCTGCGCGCCTCGCCCGTGCCGACGTTGTAGAGGCCGCCGAGCTGATCCGCCTGCAGCATCTTGCGCACCACCGCGCAGCAGTCGGCCACGTAGATGAAGTCGCGAAGCTGGCCGCCGTCGGCGTAATCGGGGTGGCCGGACTTGAAAAGGGTCACCGGCTCGCCCCGGCTGGCGGCGGGATAGATCTGGTGGGCGACCGAGCGCATGGCGCCCTTGTGCGCCTCGCCCGGGCCATAGACGTTGAAGAACTTCAGCCCCGCCCATCCACGTGGGACCGGCGCGCCCCGGCGCACGTCGGCGGCGATGCGCCGGTCCACCATGTGCTTGCTCCAGCCGTAGGCGTTGAGCGGGCGCAGGCGCGCGAGCGCCTCGGGGCTGTCGTCGTCGACGAAGCCCTGAGCGCCATCGCCATAGGTCGCCGCCGACGAGGCGTAGATGAAGCGCACGCCTTGGCGGGCGGCGTAGGTCCACAGATCCAGCGTCGCACGGATGTTGCGCTCCACGATCAGGTCCACATCCGTCTCCGTCGTGGCGGAGACCGCGCCCATGTGGATGATGGCGTCGGGCGGGACGGGGA
>CAXTUT010000351.1:0-2292 GCA_964247465.1 uncultured Caulobacteraceae bacterium
ACCCAGGTATGAAAGCTGTTGCGGCCGCCGGCGCCTGAGCTGCCGTTCTCGCGCCGCCCGTCCCGCTCCACCGTCACCGAGACGTTGACTCGCACCAGCGGGCGCACGTCGCGGAGCAGCCGGCCGTCGGCGCGCAGGATCTCCACGACCCGCCGCTCGCCGGCGATCGAGGCGCTGACCTGGACGATGCGCGGGTCGCGGGCGCGGGCGAAGGCGTCGATCTCCTGAAGCAGCGCCGCCTTGTCGCCGAAGACCGGGTGGGCGAGGGGATCGTCCTCGCCGTACAGCTTGGCGTTGGTCTGACGTGGCGCATCGGCGACGACGCCCTCATAGCCCTGGCGTACGTGGGCGGCGCTGTCGGCGGCCCTGCGGATGGCGGCGGCGCTGATCTCGCTGGAATGGGCGTAGCCGGCCTTCTCGCCGGCCACCACGCGCAGGCCGAAGCCCTCGGTGGAGTCGTAGGACGCCGACTTCAGCCGCCCGTCGTCGAACACCAGCATCTCGCTTTCCGAGCGCTCCAGGAACAGTTCGCCGTCATCGGCGCCATGCAGGGCGGTGCGGAGCACGCCGAGCGCGTCTTCGGTGTCGACGCCTGAGGTTTGCAGGACAGACGGCGTGGGGGACATCGCGTTCATGCCGAATAGATTGCCGCGCGACGGCGAGGAGGCAAGAGGGGGATCGACGCTTGCGCCCGCGTGGCCCATGTGGCGCACGTAGCCGCCGATGCGAGAACGCCGACCATGATCGCCCGTGACTTCCTGATCCCCCGGCTTCGGCTGCCGGTGATCGCCTCGCCGCTGTTCATCATCTCGGGACCCGAGCTGGTGATCGCCCAGTGCAAGGCGGGCGTGGTGGGCTCGTTCCCCGCGCTGAACGCGCGCCCGGCGCCGGTGCTGGAGGAGTGGCTGAAGCGCATCAAGGGCGAGCTGGCCGAACATGACGCCAAACATCCCGAGCGCCCGTCCGCGCCGTTCGCGGTGAACCAGATCGTGCACAAGTCCAACGACCGGCTCATGCACGACGTGGAGGCGTGCGTGCGCCACGAGGTCCCGCTGGTCATCACCTCGCTCGGCGCGCGCACCGAGGTCAACGACGCCATCCACGGCTACGGCGGCGTGGTGCTGCACGACGTCATCAACCAGACGTTCGCGCACAAGGCGGTGGAGAAGGGCGCTGACGGCTTGATCCTGGTGTGCGCCGGCGCAGGCGGCCACGCGGGCGCGCTGTCGCCCTTCGCCTTCGTCGGCGAGACGCGCGCCTGGTTCGACGGCCCCATCGCGCTGTCCGGCGCCATCGCCACGGGTCGCGCGGTGCTGGCCGCCCGCGCGCTCGGCGCCGACTACGCCTACGTCGGCTCGGCCTTCATCGCCACGAACGAGGCGTCGGCGTCGGACGCCTACAAGCAGGGCCTGGTGGAAGGCGCGGCGCAGGACATCGTCTACACCAACCTGTTCACCGGCGTGCACGGCAACTACCTGCGCAGCTCCATCACGCAGGCGGGCCTGGACCCCGACAACCTGCCGATCTCCGACGCCTCGCAGATGAACTTCGGCTCGGGCGGCGGCTCCAAGGCCAAGGCCTGGCGCGACATCTGGGGGTCGGGCCAGGGCATAGGCGCGGTGCGCAAGGTGGCCAGCGTCGCAGCGTTCGTGGACGAGATGGACGCCGAGTATCAAGAGGTCCGGCAAGCCCTGGCGGGCTAAAGACCCGATCCGCGCGCGCCGGTCTTGAGCGGGACGAGGCTTGGCCGACTTACTGAGCGCCCATCGGCCGAATGCCGGCGTTTACGCCTAGGCTCATCGCGCTCCGCCTTTCGGAAACCGCTTCAGCTGGCCCGATGCACCTCGGCCGCATGCTCGGCCAGGAGGGTGAAGCCGCCGGGCGTCACGTCGGCGAAGCCGCCCTGGATGGTGAAGATGCGGCGCGTGGGGCCGTCGCGCACCACCACCTCGCCGGAGCGCAAGGTGGTCATGTACGGCGCGTGGCCCGCCAGTACGCCGAAGTCGCCCTCCGTGCCCGGCGCGTCGACCTGGTCGACCTCGCCGGTGAAGAGTTCGCGCTCGGGCGCGACAAGGGAGAAGTGGAACCGGGACATCAGTGGCCGATCGCCAGCTTCTCGGCCTTTTCCACCGCCTCTTCGATCGCGCCGACCATGTAGAACGCCGCTTCCGGGAGGTGGTCGAACTGGCCTTCGCAGATGGCCTTGAAGGAGCGGATGGTGTCGGCCAGCTCGACGAACTTGCCGGGCTGGTTGGTGAACTGCTCGGCCACGAAGAAGGGCTGGCTGAGGAA
>CAXTUT010000352.1:0-2277 GCA_964247465.1 uncultured Caulobacteraceae bacterium
ATCCCGACCTCGCCGGGCTGAAGGCGTGGTTCAAACGATACGGGCTGGACCTGTGGCTGCAGTGGTGGCCTCCGCTGGTCGGCATGGCCGCGCCGCCGGCCGAGGCGCTGGCGACGTGGCCGACGCTCTGGGCGCCCGTGCTCGAGCGCGGCGAGGCGGGCGCGGCGGTGTTCACCCATCGCGACTACCACGCGGAGAACCTGCTGTGGCTGGCGGACCGCCATGGGGCGGCCCGGGTGGGTCTGATCGACTTCCAGGACGCGGTGCGCGGCCATCCGGCCTGGGACCTGGTGTCGCTGCTGCAGGATGCGCGGCGCGAGGTACCGGTCGAGCTGGAGGCGGCCATGCTCGCCCGTTACCTGGCCGCGCGGCCGGAGCTGGACGCAGAGGCGTTCCGCGCCGACTATGCCGCGCTGGGCGCCCTGAACGCCCTTCGGATACTTGGGCCCATCTTCGCACGCCAGATCACGCTCTTCGGTCGATCGAAATACCGAGCCTTCCTGCCGCGGACGTGGCGTGCGTTGGAGCGGAACCTGGAGCATCCCGACCTCGCCGGGCTGAAGGCGTGGTTCAAACGATACGTGCCCTCGGACGCGCGGGCTTGAGCCCGCCCGTCACCGCGATGGTGCTTGCGGCCGGGCTTGGCACGCGCATGCGGCCGCTGACCCACGATCGTCCCAAGGCGCTGGTGGAGGTCGGCGGCCGCGTCCTGATCGACCACATGCTCGACCGGCTGGCCGACGCCGGCGTCATGCGCGCGGTGGTCAACGTCCACGCCTTCGCGGACCGGCTGGAGGCGCACCTGCGTGCGCGGGCTGGTGCGCCGGCCATCGTCATCTCCGACGAGCGGGCGAAGCTGCTGGAGACCGGCGGAGGGCTGAAGGCCGCCCGCTGGCTGCTGGGCGATGCGCCGGTGTTCACCGCCAATATCGACGCGGTCTGGATCGAGCGGGGGGCGCCGGCGCTTCCGGCCCTCGCCGCGGCCTTCGACCTGCAGCGTATGGACGCCTGCCTGCTGGTCACGCGTTGCGACCGGGCCTTGGGGCTGGACGGTCCGGGGGATTTCTTTCTGGGTCCCGATGGCGCCTTACGATTTCGAGACGCGGCGCCGAGCGCGCCTTACGCCTTCTGCGGCGTGCAGGTGTTCAAGCCGGCTCTGGCCGCGAGCGAGCCGGACGAGGTGTTCTCCACCGCGCGCCTCTGGCGGCGGATGGCCGCACAGGGACGGCTCTACGGGGTCGAGCTGCAGGGCGAGTGGATGCATGTCGGTGATCCGGCGGCTCGGCTGGCCGCTGAGGAGCGCCTGCGCACATCGGCCGCACCACTGCAGGCGTGATCGCGGCTTGTCGCGTCGCGCCGACGGCGCGATAGGGCGCGCCTTCGCACGATGCGACTCGTGCGGCCAAAGGGAGCGGCGTCATGGACCCCATCCTCTACAGCCTGGAAAGCGGGTTGGCGCCCGCCGAGCTGGTCGTTTCAGACATCCTTGAGCGCCTCGAGCCCGAACGCGAAGCCGCCTGATCCGCACCGACCCGCCTGTTCGCGAGGTGGGGCGGAAGGATGACGCAAGCTTAAGGTCGGCCGACTGGACGCCCCGCCGGGACGACCCCAAATAGAGGATCGAGGCGAGATCATCGCTTCGGCCCTTTTGGAATCCCAGTCGCCATGACTCCCGACGAACGCAACCTCCTCGGCCACTTCCTGCAGGACCTGACCCAGGCCCGCGGCGGATTGAAGGACGCCGAAGCCTCCGAGCTGATCGAGCGCACGCTGCGCAGCAATCCTGACGCCGGCTACCTGCTCGTGCAGCACGCCATCATCGCCGATCAGGCTCTGCACGCGGCCCAGGACCGGATCGTCGAGCTGGAGGGCCAGGTTCGCGGCGGCCAGTTCCCGGGCGGCCAGTCTCCTGGCCAGGGCGGCGGCTCCTTCCTGGGCGCCGGCGGCCCTTGGACCGGCGGCGGCCAGCCGGGCTACGCGCCTCAAACGCAGTCCCAGTCCTATGCGCCGCAGGCAGGGTACGGGCAGGGCGGCTCTCCCCAGCAGCCAGACCCCGGCTATGCGCAGCCCCAGCGTCCCGGGCTGCTCGGCGGCCTGTTCGGCGGTGGTGCGCGGCCGGCGCAGCCGGGCGGCTTCGGCAGCTTCCTCGTCCATGTGCAGGAACTGGCGGGGCCGGTCGGCGGCCGCGGCGAAGGCGATCAGGTCCAGCGCCGTCAGCCTCGTCTGGCGGCGGGAGGAGACGAACACCAGCACCTGCGGGGCAGCTTCCTCAGCCCT
>CAXTUT010000353.1:0-2276 GCA_964247465.1 uncultured Caulobacteraceae bacterium
GCCCGGAGGTGGTGCGCTCCCTGATCCTGGTCGAGCCCGCCCTGGCGGCGGTGGTCGCGATCGATCCGAGCCTGCAGGCCCATCCCGCGGTCCAGGCCGGGAACGTCCAGCGGGCCAGGATGATGCTAGGCTCGCCCACGCCGGCCGACTACGGCCTAGCCTTCGCTCGGGACATCGCCCCGTCCGGTCCGGACGGGGCGCGCAACATGGCGGTGACTGCGCTTGAGTCCGATCGGGCGCTCGCGGGCCGCATGGGATGCGCCCTGCTGCAGGGCCGCATGGCTCCGCCGGAGGCCTTCCAGGCCGCCATCGAGGCGGTGTCGCAGGCGGGCGTGCCCGTCCTGCTGGTCACCGGCGGCTGGAGCCCCGCCTTCGACGCCGCGGCCGAGGCGCTGGCCCGGCTGCTGAAGGGCCGGCACGTGGTCACGCCCTCCTCCAGCCACTTCGTGCAGATGGAGGGCGCCGAGGCCTTCAACCCGGCGGTTTCGGCCTTCATGCTTGACGCCGAGCGGGTCTGCGGGGCTCGGCGTCCGCCGCCTCCCCCCTGGAGTGGGAGTGCTTCGGAAGCCGGATTATCCGCATAGGTCGTCGTCAGTTGACTTTGCTATCGGTTGAACAAGTACAACCATCGCTTACCGAGGCAAAATCCTTACCCAAACCGGCCTAACTCCGTAGCTCAGTGGATATACGCTGCGTGATCTGGGTATGCTCCTTGAACGTCGCCAGCGCCAAAGTCGCCAGATGCCTTCCGTGCATCTCCATCATGTCCGTCGCGGCCTCTGACGAGTTCCTCAAGTAATTTGTCGCGAGATCGCGAAGAAAGACGTGGTTCTGATACTGGGCGTCGATGTAAGCCTCGTCGAATTGCGCGCCTGTCGATGCGTGCCTGATCTGCTCGAGCGTCGCGTGGGCTCTCGGCGACATTGACGGTACGGGCGTACCCAGCTGCTTGAGCACCGTCGTTATGGCCACGGCTTCTGTAAGCTCAAAGCCCGCGAATTCTCTCGCATCCGGCTTCGTCGCGCGATCAACGGCGATCCTGCTCGTAACGAGAGAGAGCTCTGCCGGACCGATGACGCCCATGGCGAACTGCTGCGCCGTGCGCACACCAGACGTGTCAGGCATCGACATCGCAGCATCCCGACTCATCTGGGAGGAGGACTGAGCCAACGCGGCTATCGGGGTGGCCGCTGCGGCAAGAAAGGCGCCGGCTGTCAAAATGGTCCTGCGATCAGCGTTCATAACGTCACTCCGTGAGCATCCAGCGTCAGCTTGATTGTGATCGTTGGCTCTCGTTAAATGTAAGCCCAACTGAGGCGAATAGGTTCCATAAAGCGGCTAAGGTGCTAACATTAGAGATATTTGCGGGGGCAACTACAGGTCAGCGACGAACGGTTCACGGCTACTTACCTGCGCTGTTCAGTTCTCATCCGGGCGGGACACCACTCCATGGATTGCCGTTGAATCGTCCCGGAGACCTAGGACTCTTCAGGCCGCGGCGTTCACGTCGGTCGGCGCTGAGGCCGACGCCTCAACCGCCTCCACATAGGCGTTGAGGCGCCCCTTGAGCCCGGTGACGACGTCCTCGCCGAGGGCTTCGGCCATGTGCTGCTCGGCCTCGGCGACGCCACGGCGGAACTGCTCCAGCATGCGCAGGCCCGACGGCGTGAACGCCACGATCTTGATGCGGCGGTCGCGCGGGGAGGGTCGCCGTTCGACGACGCCGAAGGCTTCGGCCTTGTCGACGAGTTCCTGCATGCTCTGCTTGGTCATCCTGGCCCGCGACGCCAGCTCCGTCAGGTGCGTGCCGTCGAGGTCGAGGTTGCGGAAGAGGGCGAGGTGCACCTGGCCCACCCAGCCGAACTCCCCGTCGCGGATGGTATGCAACACGGCGCGCTCGAACATGGCGGACGCGGACGCCAGGGCGGTGCCTACGTTCTGCGTCCGCCAGGCCGCGTTCCCCTCAGACCCCAACCGTTCGTCCCTTCGCGACTACATGGGCAGCCTTGCACGGCCGCGGGTCACCGTCGTCAAGCGGATTTCGGTGAAGTCCTCCACCGCGTAGTGGCCGGACCGCCCCCAGCCGCTGTCCTTCACCCCGCCGTTCGGCAGCGAAGGCTCGCTGGCCATGGTCGGGCCGTTGACGTGGACCATGCCGCAGTTGAAGCGCTGCGCCAACTCCAGCCCTCGGTCCGGATCGCCGGTCATGATGCTGGCGCAGAGGCCATAGGGGGTGTCCATGGCCTTGGCCAGCGCCTCCTCCGCGCTGTCCACGG
>CAXTUT010000354.1:0-2272 GCA_964247465.1 uncultured Caulobacteraceae bacterium
GAAGGCGTGAAGCAGCCGACCTCCGCGTGGAGCGCGCTCGGCGTGCGGGCCGCCTCCGGCGCGTCGGCCATCCGCCAGGGCCGGCGCTGCTGGCCTTCCCCAACCACTTCGCCATCCGCGCCTACAACAACTCCATGTCCTATGCGTTGGCGGTGGGCTTCCTTGCGGAGCGCATCTCCGGCGCGCCGCCTCTGGTGCGCGCCTGGCCGCAGGAGCAGCCGATCTCGCGCGCCGACCGCATCGCGGCGCAGGAGGCGCTGCAGCACCTGGGCTATGACGTAGGCGACGTCGACGGCGTGCTGGGCCTGAAGACCCGCCAGGCGGCGCGGCGCTGGCAGGCGACCAAGGGCCTACCCGCCGACGGCTATCTGACCTACGCCCTGATCCAGCGGCTGAAGGTGGACGGCGGCGCCTCCGCCGACGCGCCACCTCCGCCTCCGTCGGTCACCGGAGACGCACGCCCGGGCTGACCGCTTGAGCGGGTGCGCCCTATGTTGTAGTTCGGCCCTGGACGACCGAACCGAGGACGGCCATGGCGCAGACCGGCGAACAGACCCCTGGGGACTACAATCGCGGCGAGATGGAGGTGCAGACGCACCGCTCCATGTACTCGCGCTTCAACGCCATGATCCACTGGGGCTCCACCGGCATCGCCGCCCTGGTGGCCTTCCTGGTGCTGTGGCTGTGCGCCCACATCGCCTTCCTCGGCGCGGTCGTCGTGGCGGCGATCATCGTTGCGGTCGGCGTGTGGATGAACCGCAACACCGGCCACAACGCCGGCTACTGACCCGCCGCCGGACGGCGGCGCGGCGCGGTAAAGCCGCCTTAACCCCGTCGCCGGCTTAGTCTCCGCAGAGGTCCAGCGGGGGCGACGTTGAGTGAAATCCTAGAGTCCGGATCGTCGGCGGGGTGGGCGCAGGCGCGATCCCTGATCCTGCTGAACCCCGCATTGGTGTGCGACGACGCCCACCTGCTGCAGGCGCTGGGCCTTCGTCCGCATGCGCCGAACGTGGTGGAGTTCGGCCCCGCTGCGCTGGCCAGGCTGTCGGCGGCGCGCGAGCGCGAGAGCGAGGCGCGCCAGGAGGTGGAGGCCATCGCCCGGGCCAACTTCTCGGCCCAGGGCCAGGCGCACGACCTCGTGCTCGACCTGCTGGCCGCCGCCAACAGCGCCGATCTGGCCTGGCGCCTGCACGAGGGCGCCCAGCGCCGCTTCGGCCTGGAGATCGCCAGCGTCGGCGTGGAGGGCCAGCCGCCGCCGGGCTGGCGCGCCCTGCCGGTCGGGCTGGTCGGCTACGTCCTGCCGCCGGGCCGCGCCTGCGAGGTCGGCCCCTGCACCGGCGGGGCCGAGCTGTTCGGCGAGGCGGCGGATCGGGTGCGCAGCGTGGCGCTCGTGCGCCTGTCGCTCGGCGATCCCAAGCGCGCGGGGCTTGTCGCCTTCGGGTCGGCCGATCCGGACGGCTTCACCAACGACATGGGGGTGGAGCTGATCGCCTTCGTCGGCCAGGTGGTGGAGCGACTGGCGGAGCGCTGGCTGGCGCGGAATTGAGCGATCCTGCGTCCTCCGAGACGCCCCTGCGGGGCTCCTCAGGATGACGAAGGGCAAAGGCCCTACAGATACTCGTCCTGCTGAGGAGGGCTCTGGAGGAGCCCGTCTCGAAGCACGCAGCGCGTCTGAGGCTCTGGAAGCCTGGATCGCCTACCTCGCCCACGAGCGGCGCGCCTCGCCGCTGACGCTGGAGGCTTACCGCCAGGACCTCGCCGCCTTCTTCGCCTTCCTGCAGGGCCACGTCGGCGGCGCGCCGAGCTTCACCACCCTGGCCGAGGTGTCCGCCGCCGACGTGCGCGCCTACATGGCGGCGCGGCGAAGCGGAGAGCGGCCGCTGACGCCGCGCTCGCTCAGCCGCAGGCTTTCCGCCATCCGCAGCTTCTACCGTTTCGCCGACCGCCGGCTTGGGATCGCCAACACCGGCGTGACGCTGGTGCGCGGCCCGCGGCTGAAGCCCACGGTCCCGCGCCCGGTCAGCGAGGATCAGGCGCGCGGCCTGATCGCGGAGGCCGAGGACGATCCCGACCGGGAGTCGTGGGAGGCCGCGCGCGACGCCGCCCTGCTGACGCTGCTCTACGGCTGCGGCCTGCGCATTTCGGAAGCCCTGTCGCTGACCCGCGCCGACGCGCCCCTGCCCGAGGCGCTGCGCATCACCGGCAAGGGCGCCAAGATGCGGCTGGCGCCGGTGCTGCCGGCCGTGCGCGCCGCCATGGACGCCTATGTGGC
>CAXTUT010000355.1:0-2271 GCA_964247465.1 uncultured Caulobacteraceae bacterium
GCCTCCAGGTGCGCGGCGATCAGGCCGAGCGCGCCGACCTCCAGCGGGCTCATCGCGCCGAACCCGTCCAGCGTGTCCACGCCGTAGAGCCGCTTCACCCGCGCCTCGGCCCCGCCAGGGTCGGCGAGCGCCGCGGCCATCGGCTGCACCGCGCCGCCGCAGGTCTTCAGCGCCTCGGCCGCCACCGGATCGGCGAACAGGCGCTCCGTCGCCAGCACCTCGGACGGGCGCAGCGCCGCGAGCGCGGGGCCTAGGGCGGACTTGTCCATGGCCAGGCACTCCACCTCGCCGGTGGACAGCTCAACGCTGGCGAGCGCCGCGTTCGCGCCCTTCACCGACACCGCGGCCAGCCGGTTGGCGCCGCGGGCGTCGAGCAGGCTGTCCTCGGTCAGGGTGCCGGGGGTGACCACCCGCACCAGCTCGCGCTTCACCACCGCCTTGGCGCCGCGCTTCTTGGCTTCGGCCGCGTCCTCCACCTGTTCGCAGACCGCGACGCGGAAGCCTTGGCGAATCAGCTTGGCGAGGTAGGGCTCCATGGCGTGGACCGGCACCCCGGCCATGGGGATGTCCTGCCCCGCGTGCTTGCCCCGTTGGGTGAGCGCGATGCCGAGCGCGCCGGCGGCCGCCTTGGCGTCGTCGAAGAACAGCTCGTAGAAGTCGCCCATGCGGAAGAACAGCAGCGCATCCGGCTGGCTCGCCTTGGCCGAGAGGTACTGCGCCATCACCGGCGTGGTGTCGGCGGCAGGCGTGGTCAGGACGGGCGCGTTCATGCGGACGCGAGGCTAGAGGGTGTCGGGGCCGGGTAGAACCCTCTTGTCACGGCTCATGCAATCTGACCCATTCTCGTGTGAAACATCTCTGGCAATGCAATCGAGAATGGCGATCTCATCCCGCCTCGAGACCTCCGTCGGCCACTCGGGAGCTTCGCTCAGCCATGGTTTCATAGCCAAAGGACTGGTGAGCTGACGCACAACGGCCAGCCTGTGGAGAAAGGCTACTCAGGGCACGGTGCAGGAAAGAACAATCCCGCCATGCAGGCGGCTCGCGGGGTGGGACCGACGCCGCTGGGTTCCTATGACGTCGGCGCGCCGCATCACAGCAACAACACCGGGGCGTACAGCATGAACCTTGATCCGCAGGCGGGAACGAACACGTTCGGACGCACGCTGCTGCGTATTCACGGCGATAATCCTCATCATCTCGGTCAGTCGTCGGACGGCTGCATCATACTACATCTGTCGACACGGCAGTCGATCTGGAACAGCGCCGACCATGTGCTGACGGTGATACCATGACGAGCGCCCTTCCGATGCTCATAGCCGTAGCGCTTGCGGCGGCCGGCGTCAGCCTCGGGCGAACGCCTCCAACGACGGCCGGCATTGAAGCGAGCATCCAGCACGGAGCGCAAGCGACGATCGCCGCCCTGGCAAAGGCGGATCAATGGGACACGGTCGCCGATCACATGGGCAGCGGCGACGCTAGGTGGATCGCCCTCGCGCCGAGGCTCGCCCCTGGGTCCGACGCTGGAAGCGCGGAAGATCTCGGCATATCTCTCGCCTTCTCCCTGCCCAGAAATCCTCGCGCGGTGCTTACAGCGCTCGATCCGGTCGACGGACACATTCTCGGCGCAGACCGGGTCTGCGGCATGCCCTTCATTGAGGACACGGTAAAAACCGACCAGCCTACAAGCGCCAGGCGATCCGCGCCGTGAGACGAGTCTCCGATCCGTCCCTTGCGCGGATCAAGGCGGACTGCCTCGTCAATCTGACCAAGGCCAGCTGACCCCTCCGGCTACCCCACCCCCCAGATGTCGCGCGCATACTCCCCGATCGTCCGGTCCGAGGAGAACCAGCCGACGCCGGCGGTGTTGCGGATGGCGCGGGGCCACCAGGCGGCGGGGGTGCGCCACAGGGCGTCGACCTGGCGCTGGGCTGCGGCGTAGGCCTCGAAGTCGGCGCAGACCATGAAGCGATCCTCGTTGTAGAGCTCGCCCACCAGGCCTGCGTAGCGCACCGGGTCGTCGGGCGAGAACACGCCCGACGCGATGGCGGTCAGCGCCTGGGACAGCTCGGGCGCGGCCTCGATGGCCTCGGCGGGGCGATAGCCTTCGCGCCGGCGCGTGGCGACCTCGTCCGCGGTCAGGCCGAAGATGACCATGTTCTCTTCGCCAACGCGGTCGCGGATCTCGATGTTGGCGCCGTCCAGGGTGCCGATGGTCAGCGCGCCGTTCAGCGCCAGCTTCATGTTGCCGGTGCCCGACGCCTCCATGCC
>CAXTUT010000356.1:0-2269 GCA_964247465.1 uncultured Caulobacteraceae bacterium
GGCCAGGGCGGACGCGGCGAGCAAGCCTGCGGCGAGGGCCGCGCGCAGGCACCCCGTCATCAGGCCTCCGCCGCCTCGACGCGCGCCAGGGTCCAGTTGGGATCGCGGCTGGTGACCAGGCGCTCAAAGGTCCAGAACTCTGCAGTGCGGCGGTCGTCCACCGCCTCGCCTGACGCATCCTTGGTGCGCGAGCGCAGCTCCGACAGGAAGCGGACGCGCACTCGCGCCGTCTCGCCTGCGAGGGAGGCGTCGTCCAAATCCGCGCGCGGCGGATGCAGGAACTCCACCTGCTCGGTGCGCTCGGCCGTTTCGCGCTGGACCAGCCCACGCTCGAAGGCGCCGAACACGGCGCTGGACGTCAGGCCCTGCAGGGCGCCGCGGTCGCCCGCTGCATAGGCTTTGACGATCTGCTCGTAGGCGCTGCGCGCCCCGGCGAGGAAACGCTGCACGTCGAAGTTCGGGTCGCGCGCCTTCAGGGCGGTGACGCCGCTGGGGTCGGTCGGGGCCGCGGCGTCGAGCGGTGGGTTGCGCGGAGCCATGGCCTTCAGCGGCGAGAACTTGCTGCCGTCCTGCGGCTGGCGGCCCATCCGGCGTCCGAGCACCGAATAGAGCTGGAACAGGAAGACGGCGGCGAGGGCGGCGGCGAGGATGATTTCGAGGACTGGCAAGGGGCTAACCGCGATGAGGGCCGACGGTCGCGAAGACCTGATCCCACGATATAGGCGCTCCGCCCGCCCGCGTCAGGCGCCTTGGTCCACGACATTGCATGCCTGCGCGCCTCCGTGCTAGCGACCCCGCTCCGCAGCGGAGCGGTCCGACCGACTTCGATCCGAAGATCGATCCCGCCCGGGTTCTTGTCCAGACCAGGAAGTCCGATCGTGACCGACATTGCGCCACCGCCCGGCTCCTTTCCACAAGGCGCCGGCCCTCAGGGTCCGATGATCCGCATCCTGGCCCAGTTTACGCGCGACTTGTCTTTCGAAAGTCCGAACGCGCCGGACTCGCTGCGCCAGGGCGCCGAACCGCCGCAGATCGACCTCGGCGTGGAGATGAACGCCAAGGGGCGCCCCGACGGCCTCTACGAAGTCGACCTGAAGCTGAACGCCAAGGCGACACGCTCGAGCGAGACGGTGTTCCAGGTCGAGCTGCTGTATGGCGGCCTGTTCGAGCTGCAGGGCTTTCCGGAGGACCAGCTGGAGCTGGTGCTGCTCATCGAATGTCCGCGCTTCCTGTTCCCCTTCGCACGGCGGATCATCGCCGACATGACCGGCGAGGGCGGCTATCCGCCCTTCATGCTGGAGCCCATCGACTTCGCCGCCGTCTATGCGGCGCAGCGCGGACAGGCGCCGGGACAGCTGCAGCCGCCGGTCGGTCACGCCTGACGCGCGCTTGGTCTAGGGCGGCTACAGGTTGCCCTGCTCCTCCAGGGGCGGAGAATCGTTGGGACCGTAGTAGAGCGCCGCGCACTCCGCCCGTAGCACCCCGCCCTGCACGCTGATGTCGTCGCGATAGGCGTCGGCGATGAAGGCGAGGGTATCGGTATGGCGGTCCTCGAAATACATGCGGTGCACGTCTTCGCGCCCGGCGCCGTAGACCACTCGCCCGACCTTGGACCAGATCGACGCCATCGTGCACATGCCGCAGGGCTGCAGCGTGCTGTAGAGCACCGCGCCGCGCAGCTCCGCGTCCTTCAGGGCGGCGCCGGCGGCCCGGATGGCGGTGATCTCGGCGTGGGCCGTGGGGTCGAAGTCGTCCGCGACCCGGTTGCGCTCCTGCGCGATCACCTTGCCGTCTCTGACGATCACGCAGCCGATGGGGTTCAGGCTCGGATCGCGCCCGCGCTCCGTGGCGACGCGCAGCGCCTGGCGCATGAAGCGCTCATCTTCGGTGTCGGACACGCCCGTCTCCCGCTGGGCAGGACGAATGCGCTCAGGCGGCGCGCCGTTCCGCCATTTCCGCGACGATGGCTAGGGCGCTGGCGCGGGGGTCGGCCGCTGCGGTGATGGGACGGCCGCAGACCAGGTGCGTGGCGCCGGCGGCGAGCGCTTGCGCAGGCGAGGCGGCCCGGACCTGGTCGTCCAGGGCTGCGCCCGCGGGTCGCACGCCCGGCGTGACGATCAGGAAGTCCGGCCGGCCGGCGTCCTCAGCGATGCGGCGGGCGCGGGGGGGGTGGCGGGGGGGGGGGCCCCCCCCGGCGGCCCCCCCGGGCCACCGCGGGGGGCCCCGCCGCGCCGCCCCCCCCGCCCCCCCCCGCCCCTGGGCCCCGGGG
>CAXTUT010000357.1:0-2260 GCA_964247465.1 uncultured Caulobacteraceae bacterium
GTTCATGATGTCCGACGCGGTCCGGCCATGAGGCGCGGGCGCGTCCGCCGCGGGCGCGGCGACCACGGGCGCGGCGACGCCCAGCATGCGGCAGACCGCGAACACCAGCTCGGCTCTGTTCATGGTGTAGAAGTGCAGCTCCGAGAAGCCGTGCGCGACCAGCTCCTGGCACATCTCGCTGGCCACCGTCGCCGCCACCAGGCGGCGCGTGTCGGGATCGGCGTCCAGGCCCTCCAGCAGGGCGCCCAGGCGGTCGGGGATCCTGGCGTGGCTGAGTTCCGCCATGCGCTTGACGCCCTTGACGCTGGCCACGGGCATGATCCCCGGGACGATGGGGATGGTCACGCCCGCGCGGCGCACCTGCTCCACGAAGCGGAAGAAGGCGGAGGTGTCGAAGAAGAACTGGGTGATGGCGCGGGTGGCGCCGGCGTCCACCTTGGCCTTCAGCACGTCGATGTCCTGCAGCAGCGAGCGGCTCTCTGGGTGCTTCTCCGGATAGGCGGCGACGCTGATCTCGAACGGCGCGACGGCCGCGATGGCCGAAGTCAGCTCGCAGGCGTTGCGATAGCTCTCCGGGCCGGGCGCATAGGCGCCGCCGAGCTGGCCCGGCGGGTCGCCGCGCAGCGCCACCAGATGGCGCACGCCCGCGTCCCAGTAGCCCTGGATCACCGCGTCGACCTCTTCGCGGCTGGCGGAGACGCAGGTCAGGTGCGCGGCGGGCTTGAGGTCCGTCTCCGCCAGCATGCGCTGGAGCACGTGCAGGGTCCGCTCGCGGGTCGAGCCGCCGGCGCCGTAGGTGACCGAGACGAATACGGGATCGAGCGGCGCGAGCCGCACGATGGTGCGCCAGAGCTGGTCCTCCGCCTCCGGGGTCTTGGGCGGAGAGAACTCGAAGGACACGCGAGGGCGGACGGGCGCGGCGGAAGGCGAGGACGACGGCGGCTGGGGCATGGCCGATCCGAAACGCTGGAGGGCGAAGAGCATATAAGGATATCCTTATATGACCGCGTCCGCAGGGTCAATGAAGCGGTGCGCGGCCAGGGTCTGGAACAGGTCGCGGCGGCGCGGCTTCTTCCTGCAGACGGATGACGAAGATGGCCATGTGGCGAACGGTTTGGATGGGCGTCGTTGCGGCCGGGCTGGTCGCGCCTGTATTCGCCCGCGCGCAGAGCATGGTGGACGTCCAGCTCGGACCCGCGGTCCAGGCGCGCACGGCGGAACTCGGGCCGGGCGAGCTAGACGCCGAACGGCGTTATCTTCAGCAGGCGGTCCAGCATTCCCTGACGCGGGGCGGTCAAGGCGCCTTGCAGGTCCGGCTGGAGATCGTCGACATCCAGCCCAACCGGCCGACGTCGGCCCAGCTCGGGTCGAGCGCCGGCCTGTCGGATACTGGCAGCATCGGACTTGGCGGCGCCGCGGTGACCGGTGAGATCATCGGCTCGGACGGCGTGCGTCGGCCGCTCCGCTATCGCTTCTTCCCGCGTACCTTGGCGGAGGAGACTAACTTCACCACCTGGGGCGATGCGGACGAGGCCTTCGACGAGATCGCCCACGACGTCGCTGCAGGCCATCCGCCCGATGACGATCGGACATGGCCGCCGCCGCGCCAGCCAAGCGCGCCGACCGGGACGCGGCTGCCAGGCTGAGGCGGCTTCAAGCTTACGGTCCGGCGGGCCCTAGCCGATCTCGCCCACTCTCACGACCACCTTGCCGATGGCGCGGCGTTCGGCCAATGCGGTGATGGCCTCGGCCGCGCGGTCGAAGGGGTAGAGCTGGGACACCTCCGGCCTGAGCTTGCCGTCGGCGTAGAGCGCCATCAGTTCAGCCGTATTGGCGTCGTGGGCTTTCGGGTCGCGGGCCACGAAGGCGCCCCAGAACACGCCGCAGACGTCGCACCCCTTCAGAAGCGTCAGGTTCAGCGGCAGCTTGGGGATGCCGGCGGGAAAGCCGACCACCAGGAACCGGCCCTCCCAGGCGATGGCCCGCAGCGCCGCCTCGGCGTAGTCGCCGCCGACGGGATCGTAGATCACGTGCGCACCCTCGGCGCCGACGGCCGCCTTGAACTGGGCGCCCAGGGCCTTCTTGCCCTCTGTGTCGAAGGGGCCTTGCGGATAGACCACGCAGGCGTCCGCGCCATGCGCCTGCGCCGTCGCCGCCTTCTCCGGCGAGGAGACCGCCGCCACCACCCGCGCGCCGAACGCGCGGCCGATCTCCACCGCGGCCAGGCCCACGCCGCCGGCCGCGCCCAGCACCAGAAGGG
>CAXTUT010000358.1:0-2258 GCA_964247465.1 uncultured Caulobacteraceae bacterium
CCGCCGGCTCCGGCGCGACCCTGGCGGCGGCCAGCTACTCCGTGGTCGTGGTCGCCCTGACGCTGGAGGGCTATCGCAACTCCAGCCTCGCCGGCGGCGTGGCCACCACCCGCACCATCGTCGGCGCGGACGCCAAGAGCTTCACCCTGAACGGCGGCGCCTCCAACCGCTCCGCCGCCACGGTGCAGGCGGTGAGCCTCGGCCAGACGCTGTCGGCCAGCGTCGGCGGGATCCAGGGCGCGGTCGCCTACGCCTGGTTCGTGGGTCCGGCGGGGTCGGAGACGCTGCAGGCGATCACCACCATCAACTCGGTGGCTCTATCGACCCCGCTCGCCCCCAACCAGCAGCCGGCGAGCGCGGTGACCCAGGATTGTTCCACCAACGGCGGAGCCTTCGACGGGCTTCTGACCACAGCCTTCAAGCCCGGCTCCAACGCCTATGTGAAAGCCCTGCCCACTGGGACGGCAGGCGTAGGCGCGACCCTGACCGGCTCCGGCCAGGGTTCGATCGTTGAGATCGATGACATGCTACAGGGCATGTGGGACTCCGCCCAGGTGTCGCCCACGGTGCTGTACGTCAACAGCCGCCAGCTGCGAGACCTCTCCGCCAAGTGTCTCTCCACAGCCTCCGGCCCGCTGCTCAACTATTTCCAGCAGGCGGGCAGCGCGCCCCAGCTCTCAACGGGGGGTGTGATCGAGTTCTACTTCAATCCGTTCCTGCTGAACGGCGGTGTTAAGATACCGATCAAGATCCACCCCAACGTCCCGCCGGGCGTGATCCTCGGCTGGTGCGAGGAGCTGCCCGCCCAGTACCAGAACAGCGAAGTCCCCAACGTGGCCGAAGTGAAGTGCCGCCAGGACTACTACGCCATCGACTGGCCGATCACCACGCGCCAGCGCCAGAAGGGCGTCTACTGCGAGGAAGTGCTGGCCGTCTACGCGCCGTTCGCCATGGGCGTCATCACCAACATCGCGGCGGGATGAGCCACCGCTGACGCGAACCCTTCCCCCTCGATGGGGGAGGGGCAGGGATGGGGGTGCTGCGCCGCCCTTCCCGAGCGTGGCTCAAAGCGCCTCTTCCCGCCGACCGCAGCGCTGCACCCCCACCCCGAGCCTCCCCCATCAAGGGGAGGGAGGAGGCGCCATGCCCGACCTCACCACCTTGGACGCCGTCAAGGCCTGGCTGCCGGACATGGCGTCCGTGACCTCCAGCGACGCGTTGCTCGGCCGCCTGATCACCGCCGCCTCCCAGGCGGTGTGCGCCTACACCGGGCGCGCCGGGTTCGACGTGGACAGCTACAGCGAGCTCTACGACGGGCGCTCGCGGCCGTTCATCGTGCTGCGGCAGTGGCCGGCGCTGCAGGTGACCAGCGTGTTCGCCAGCGCCTGCTACCAGCCGCTGGCCTGCACCCTGGAGCCGCCGGTCGCCGGCGGCGGCGCGCAGAAGCTGATGCTGGCCGACGGGCGCTTCCCCTACGGCGTCTCCAACGTCACCGTCAGCTACACCGCCGGCTACGCCTCGACGCCGGCGGACGTGGAGCAGGCCGTGATCGAGCTGGTGGGCGAGCGGTTCCGCACGCGCGAGCGCATCGGGCTCACCGCCAAGACGCTCGGCGGCCAGGAGACCACCGCCTTCGCCACGTCAGCCTTCAACGCCACCATCGCCGCCCTGCTGGCCCCCTACCGCCGGGTGATCCCGTGGTGACGGCGCGAGACCCGATCTTCCAGGCGCTGTTCGCGCTTGGAGCCGCAGCCGTCTGGGGCGATCCCGCATGCGGCTTCGCCTACGCCAGCCGTCGCGTGCGCCTGTTCGACGACCTGCCCGCCACCCCCGCGCTCTGCCAGGCCGAGCACGAGGAGGAGGTGGAGCAGGCCGCGGGCCAGCCGCCCCGGCGCAGGCTCTACGCCGCCTGGACCGTGCATCATGCGACCGGCGATCCGGACGCCGTTCCCGCCGTCGCCAACAACCTGATCCTGGACGCGCTGGATACGGCGCTCGCCCCCGACAGCCCGGACGGCTGCTGCACGCTCGGCGGCCTGGTCGCCCACGCCTGGATCGAGGGCAAGGTGTTGAAGGACCCCGGCGACCTGGACGGCCGCGCGCTGCTGGTCGTGCCGGTCGTGATGCTGGTTCCATAGGCGGCGAGCCCCTTCAGTCGGCTTCGCCGCCAGCTCCCCCAAAGGGAGAGCATCGACGACCGTTTCAGCTTCATATCCTCCCCCTCAGGGGGAGGGGGACCACGCGCAGCGTGGTGGAGG
>CAXTUT010000359.1:0-2252 GCA_964247465.1 uncultured Caulobacteraceae bacterium
GTGCTGCCCTCCTCCATCGCCTCGCCGCTGCGCTCCGCGGTCGGCGGCTGGAGCCTCGGCGAGGGGCAGGGCGGCGGCCTCGCTCCGCCGGGCGCCCGCGCGGCCGGAGGTGGTGGCGCGACCCATCACCACTGGAACATCCAGGCCGTGGACGCGGCGAGCTTCGCGCGCATGGCCAGGTCCAACCCGCAGGCCATCACCGGCGCGCTGACCGCGGCGTCCCAGCGGCTGTCGCTGACCCCCGGCGTGCTCGGAGGCCGTGCGCGATGAGCTCCAGCTATCCCTACCTGCCCCTGCGCTGGCTGGTCACCACGCCTGACCTGGCCGACGACCCCGACGTCTTCCCGCGCCTGCCGGGCCAGGGCTTCGTGGCGGAGAAGACGCCGGTGTGGTCCACCACCGTGCGCACCGCCGCCAGCGGCCGGCAGGTGCGCGCGAGCCAGTGCTCCACGCCGACCTGGCGCTTCAAGATCGGCTATGAGTTCATCCGTGACCGGATCACCAGCGCGGAGCTGGCCAGGCTCTACGGCTTCTTCAACACCCGCCAGGGCCAGCTCGGCTCCTTCTACTACTACGATCCGAACGACAACCTGGTCGCCGGCCAGCCGGTCGCCATAGCCGACGGCGTGAGTACGACCTACCAGCTGACCCGCACGGTGGCGCCGGCCAGCCCCTACGCGTTCGTCGAGCCGGTCTACATCCTGAACGGGACCCCTGCGGTGAGCGTGGCGGGCGTCCCGTCCACGGGCTTCGGCGTGGGCGAATACGGCCAGATCGTCTTCTCGGCCCCGCCGCCCGAAGGCGCGCAGATCGCCTGGTCCGGCTCCTTCCTGTTCTGGTGCCGTTTCTCCCAGGACACCGTCTCGCCCGCCCAGATGGTGGCGAGCCTGTGGAGCCTGGACGGCCTGCAGTTCGAGAGCGTCAAGCCATGAAGACCGCCTCTACGGCGCTTAAGGACTTCCTGCTGACCGCCACGGCGTGGGTGCGGGCGGACCTCTACACCTTCACCCTGGCCAACGGGGCGGGCGTACTGCGCTACGCCTCCACCGACACGCCGGTCAGCGTCGGCGGAGTCGTGTTCGGGCTCGGGCCGCTGTGCCAGGACGGCGGCGTGGACAGCCAGAGGGGCGTGCACGTCGCAACCGTCGACATCACCCTGTACGCCGACGAGCGCCACACGGTGAATGGCAAGCCGTTCCTGGACTTCGTGGAGGACTACGGCCTGGACGGCGCGAGCGTGAAGATCGAGCGCGCGTTCGCCACAAGCTTCGCCGACATGGCGGCCAAGGGGCCGGTCGGGACCTATGTGCGCTTCGCCGGGCGGGTGTCGGAGGCGCAGGCGCTGGGCGCCACCCAGGTGGTGGTGCACGCCTCGTCCTGGCTCGACCTGCTGTCGGCCAACCTGCCGGCGGACACCTATCAGACGTCTTGCCTGAACACGCTCGGCGACGCGCGCTGCGGCGTGGCGCTGTCGGCCTACGCGGTCCCGGGCGTGGTCGTGGGGACGGGCGCGACCTACACCGCCTTCGCCAGCGCCCTGCCGCAGGCGGGGGGCTGGTTCTCGCTCGGCAAGGTGGCGTTCACCGGCGGGGCCAACGCGGGCGCGACGGTGACGGTGAAGAGCTTCGACGGCGCCGGCGGCTTCCAGCTCGTCGCCCCGCTGCAGAGCCCGCCGGCCGCGGGCGACCCCTTCGTCGCCTATCCCGGCTGCGCCCTGTCGATGGCCGACTGTTCGGCCAAGTTCGCCAACCTCGCGCGCTTCCGCGGCCAGCCCTTCATCCCTGCGCCCTCCACGGGCCTGCCGACGTGAGCGCAGAGCCGCGCGGGCGGGTCGTGGCCGAGGCGCTGTCCTGGCTCGGCACGCCCTACGCCCACCGCCAGCGGCTGAAGGGTGTGGGCGTGGACTGCGCCCAGCTGCCGTTCGCCATCTACGCCGCCGCCGGCGTGATCGCGCCGGCCGAACCCGGGCCCTACGCCAGCCAGTGGCACCTGCACCGCGGCGAGGAGCTGTATCTGCAGCACTTGGAGGCGCTGGGCGCCCGCGAGATCGTCCGGGCCGAGGCGCAGGTGGGCGACTTCGCCCTCTGGCGCTACGGCCGCACCTTCAGTCACGGCGCGGTGCTGGTCGGCCCAGGCGGCCGGATCGTCCACGCCTGCCGCGGCTTGGGCGTGGTGCTCGGCGACCTGGACGCCGACGAGGACCTGCGCAGCCGCCCGATGAAGCTGTTCGCCCTGAGCCCTCCCCCTTGATG
>CAXTUT010000360.1:0-2228 GCA_964247465.1 uncultured Caulobacteraceae bacterium
GGCGGTGTCGCTGAAGACCGCCGGTCGGCCGTCGGCCAGCGCCACCCACATCAGTATCGCCGCCCCAAGCAGCGACAGGCCCAGCCCCTGCAGCCCCCTCGAAAGGGGAACGGCCAGCCTCATCGGCGCAGGGTGAAGACCGAGGCGAGAAAGCCCGAAGCCGCCAGCTGAACGCCGACCGTGATCGCGGTCAGCGACAGGATCAGCACCCGCATGATCTGGTCGTAGACGATCGGGCCGAAGCCGCTGGACGCCCACGCCCACACCGCCGAGCCCGCGCCGATCAGCCCGCCCAGGAAGACGACGCCCGCGGCCTGCAGCACCGTTTCCAGCGTCAGGCCCAGCACCAGCTTGCTCACCGGCGTGCGCGTGGCGGGCAGGAACCCCTCGATCTCGCCGTAGCGCCGCGCCAGCGCCCCGAACATGATCAGCTGCACGCCCAAGATGACCGCAAAGCAGGACGCGAGCATGGAGTGCACGTCGATCTGCACATGACGGGTCAGCTGCAGCGGCCCGGTCGCGAGCGTCGCCGACAGCAGCGCGCCGAGCGCCATCAGCGCGGCGCCGGGGTAGATGAACAGCCACTTGGGGCTGTGCAGCAGCAGGAAGCGCAGGTGCCGCCAGCCGTCGCGCCAGGTCTTCAAGTGCGGCGCACGCGAGCGGCCGTCGGGCTTCAGCGTCGTGGGCGCCTCGCTCATGGGCAGGCCGTTCAGCGCGGTCTTGACGACCATCTCGCTGGCGAACTCCATGCCGGTGGTCGACAGCTTTAGATCCAGCATGGCCTGTCGCGAGAAGCCGCGCAGGCCGCAATGGAAGTCGTTGACGGGGATCGCGAAGAACAGCTTGCCTATGAAGCTCAGCACCGGATTGCCGAGATAGCGGTGCAGGAATGGCATGGCGCCCTTGGCGATCCCGCCCCGGAAGCGGTTGCCCATGACCAGGGCGTCGCCGGCGCGCAGCCGTTCCAGGAAGGGATCGAGGGCCTCGAAATCGTAGCTATCGTCGGCGTCGCCCATGATGATGTAGCGGCCGCGCGCCTCGCGGATGCCGCCCATGAGCGCGGCGCCATAACCCTTCTCCAGCACCAGAGCCACACGCGCTCCGGCCGCCATCGCTAGGGCCTGGGACCCGTCGGTAGAGCCGTTGTCGGCGACCAGCACCTCGCCCGCCACGCCCGAACGCTCCAAATAGCCGCGCGCCTTGCGCACGCAGACCTCGATGGTCTCCGCCTCGTTGAGGCAAGGCATCAGGATGGTGAGCTCCACCGGCCGCTCGCCGCTCAGCGTGTCGCCCTGTTCGCTCAGGCGGTCCAGGACAGCGGCCATATGCAGTTCCTCGCCTCTAGGCGGCGCGTCGTACACGAGGGTCCCTTGCGGTTGGGTTAGCGGAGCCATGCGACAGGTGGTGAGCGCTAGCCGCCTTGGATGCAAGACGCAGCGCGGTCGCTCCGTGCACCCTTGCGGAGGAGGGTTCAGGCCGCCGCCATCTCCGCGGCCCTGAGCAGGTCGACTGAGACAAGGCGCGACACGCCGCGCTCGACCATGGTCACTCCGTACAGCCGGTCCATGCGCGACATGGTGACGGGGTTGTGGGTGATGGCGATGAAGCGGGTGTCGGTGCGACGGCGCATCTCGTCCAGCAGGCGGCAGAAGCGGTCCACGTTGGCGTCGTCCAGCGGCGCGTCCACCTCGTCCAACACGCACACCGGGGCCGGGTGGGCCAGGAACACCGCCAGGATCAGCGCCATGGCGGTCAGCGCCTGCTCGCCGCCGCTCATCAGGCTCATCACCGCCAGCCGCTTGCCCGGAGGGCAGGCGTAGATCTCCAGGCCTGCCTCCAGAGGGTCCTCGCTCTCCGCCAGCCTGAGCTCGGCCTCGCCGCCCTCGAACAGGGTGGCGAACAGGGCCTTGAAGCTCTTGGATATCTCTTCGAACGCCGAGAGCAGCCGTCCGCGTCCCTCCGCGTTCAGCGCCTCGATCGCCGTCCGCAGCGTGGCGATGGCGTCGGACAGGTCGACCTGTTCGCCGCGCAGCTCCGCCAGACGGCGGCCCTGCTCGGCGGCCTCCTCCTCGGCGCGCAGGTTCACGCCGCCGAGCGCATCGCGCTCCCGCTCCAGCGCGCGCAGGTGGCCATTCAGCGCCGCAGGGTCGGCGGGGATCGCCACCGCTTCGGCTGCAACCTGCGCCGCCAAGGCCTGCGGCTCCACGCCTGCGCCCTCGCGCACCGCC
>CAXTUT010000361.1:0-2217 GCA_964247465.1 uncultured Caulobacteraceae bacterium
GCCCAGCAGGTCGCCGCCTCGCTCGTTCCCGCCGCCCGGCTGGCGCAACCCTTGCCGCCCGGCTCGCCCTATGCGCTGCCGACGGCGGCGAGCGCGCAGGCGGCCGCGGCGCGACCGGTCGGCTGACCGCTTGGTCGACGTAGACGCGCCTGGAAGCTCGCCGCCGTTCGAGGTGCTGCTGTCCGCAGACGCGGTGGCGCAGGCCGTAAGCGATGTCGCAGGCCGCATGGCGCCGACGCTCGACGACGACGCGGTGGTGATCTGCCTGCTCACCGGCGGCCTGTGGTTCGCCGCCGACCTCATGCGCGCTCTGGCCGCGCTCGGCCGCTACCCCCTGTTCGACGCCCTGTGGCTCGCCTCCTATGGCGACGCCCGGGCGAGCAGCGGCGCGGTGGAGATGCGCGCCGGGCTGCAGCGGCCGGTTACGGGCCGCGACGTGGTGATCGTGGACGACGTGCTTGAGACCGGCCTCTCCCTCGCAAAGGCTCGGCGCCTGGCGCACGCGGCCGGCGCGCGCTCGGTGCGCACCGCGGTGTTCGCGCGCAAGCCCGCGCCCGGCGGCGTCCGCGAGGAGCCGGACTTCACCGCTTGGGACGCGCCGGCCCGCTTCCTGGCCGGCTACGGCATGGACAGCGGCGGACGCTACCGCGGCCTCGCCGAAGTGGTCGCGATCGACTGAGCGTCGCGCGCGCCGTCAGTAGGCCAGCTCGAACACGCGGCTGACGTCGCCCCGCCAGGGCCCGTTATAGAGCTCCAGCAGCCGCTCGGCCGGCGTGATCCCGCTCTCGGCGATCTCGGCCAGCGGATTGAGGAACACGGTCTCGTCCAGCAGGCCGCCGTTCAGGCGATTGCGCCGGCGCAGGCCCTCGCGCGAGATGGCCACCATATCCTTGGCCACGTCCTGCAGGGAGCGCCCGGCGACGACGGCCTTCAGCCCATGGCGTGCGGCGTCCACGCGCAGCGCCAGGCGATCCTGCGTCGTCCAGTCCTTGCAGATGTCCCAGGCCGCCGCGAGCGCGGCGTCGTCGTACAGCACCCCGGTCCACAGCGCCGGCAGCGCGCAGAGGCTGGACTGCGGCCCGCTGTCGGCGCCGCGCATCTCCAGATAGGTCTTCAACCGCACTTCCGGGAAGAGCGTAGTCAGGTGGTCGCCCCAGTCCTTAAGGCTCGGCCGCTCGCCCGGCAGCTCCTCCAGCTCGCCCGCCATGAAGCGGCGGAACGAGCGTCCCGACAGGTCCACGTAGCGGCCGCCGCGGGTGGCGAAATACATCGGCACGTCCGCCGCATAGGCTGCATAGGTCTCGAAGCCGAAGCCGTCCTGGAAGACGAAGTCGAGCAGGCCCGTGCGGTCTGCGTCCACGTCGGTCCACACCGCCGCGCGCGCCGAAAGCCAGCCGTTCGGCTTGCCCTCGGTAAACGGCGAATTGGCGAACAGGGCGGTCGCCACCGGCTGCAGAGCCAGGGAGACGCGAAACTTCCTCACCATGTCGGCCTCGGAGCCGAAGTCGAGGTTGGCCTGCACGGTGCAGGTGCGAAACATCATGTCCAGGCCGAGCGTCCCGACCTTGGGCATGTATTCGGCCATGATCTTGTAGCGGCCCTTGGGCATGACCGGCACCTCGTCTCGCCGCCAGATCGGCGAGAAGCCGAGCCCCAGGAAGCCGAGCCCCAGCTCGTCGGCGACCGCCTTGGTCTCCTTCAGGTGCAAGGAGGTTTCGCAGCAGATGTCGTGCATGGTGGCGAGCGGCGCGCCGGACAGCTCGAACTGCCCGCCGGGCTCCAGGCTGATGCTGGCGCCGTCGCGGCTGAGCGCGATCAGCGTCTCGCCGCCGTCGCGCGCCTCGTACTCGCCCTTCCAGCCGAAGCGCATCATGCCCTTCAGCAGCGCCTCTATGCCGTCGCGGCCTTCGTAGGGGATGGGGCCGAGCGTGTCCTGGCGGAAGCCGAACTTCTCGTGCTCGGCGCCCACGCGCCAGGCCGAAGCCGCCTTGGAGCCGCCGGCCAGATAGGCCGCCAGATCCTGCACGGAGAGCGGGGGCGCATCCACTTTGGCGTCGGCCACGACGTTCTCCAGTCAAGCGGACCCTTGGGCGTCCCATCGAGGATCGCCGCCGCAGCGGTGGCGACATAGGGCCGCGCCATGCGGCGCTCAAGCCCCGATGCTGTCGCCATCCTGCGTGACGCTCCAGTCGCCGAGCGCGGACTGCCATAGGCTGA
>CAXTUT010000362.1:0-2214 GCA_964247465.1 uncultured Caulobacteraceae bacterium
GCCTTCCGCCAGCGCGGCGCCCAACAGCCGCACCACCTCGGCGCGGCGCTCGTCGGGGCTCGCCACCACCCTGGCCACCGCGTCGAGCGACGCGCGCAGTCGCGATCCGGCGTCCTTGCGGCGCGCGAGGCTGAACCCGTCCCGAGCCAATAGCCCAGACCCTTCCTGGACGTTCACGAACGACGCTCCACCTGTCCGAGCGGTCGAATACGGCCCATCCCCGCCAAAGCTGAACTTCCGCCGGCCACCAGAGTTAAGGGCCGGCGCAACGGAGACGGACCATGGCGATCTTCAACAAGGACATGATCGAGACGACCACGAAGAACAAGCACTACCAGAAGGAAGCCTACCGCGACGAGAACTGCCAGATCGTGATGATGAACATCGAGGCGGGCGAGGACATCGGCGAGGAGACCCACGACGCCGACCAGACGACCTTCTTCGTCTCCGGCGAAGGCCAAGCGGTGGTGGACGGCCATGCCACCAAGGTGGGCCCGAACCACCTGATCGTCATCCCCAAGGGCGCCAAGCACAACATCGTCAACAAGGGCGCGGAGCCGCTGAAGTTCTTCACCGTCTACTCCCCGCCGGCGGAAGACCCCGGGGTGTCGCACAAGACCAAGGCTGAGGCGGAGGCCGCCGAAGAGGACTGATCCGACGCACCGCCCCAGCGCCTCTCACTCGCAGGCGAGCGCCTTCAGCCGGTACAGCGCCTCCAGAGCCTCCCTCGGCGTCAGCGTGTCCGGATCGACGGCGGCCAGGGCGGCTTCGAGTCGCGAAGGCTCGGCGGGCTCCGGCGGCTTGGCGGCGGCGAACAGCGGCAGGTCGTCCAGGCGCGCAGGGGAGTTGGGGTCGCGCTCCAGCTTCGCCAGCACCTGTCGCGCGCGGGCGACCACGGGTGCGGGTACGCCGGCCAGCTTGGCGACCTGCACGCCGTAGGAGCGGTCGGCGGAACCCGCCACAGCCTCGTGCAGGAACACCAGATCGCCCTTCCACTCCTTGGCGCGCATGGACAGGTTGCAGCAGGCGTCCAGCCGATCCTCCAGCCGCGCCAGCTCGTGGTAGTGGGTGGCGAACAGGGCGCGGCACCGGTTGGCGTCGTGCAGGGCCTCCGCGCACGCCCAGGCGATGGCCAAGCCGTCGTAGGTGGCCGTGCCCCGCCCGATCTCGTCCAGCACCACCAGCGAGCGCGGCGTGGCCTGGGTCAGGATGGCGGCGGTCTCCACCATCTCGGTCATGAAGGTGGAGCGTCCGCGGGCGAGGTCGTCGCCCGCGCCGACCCGGCTGAACAGCCGGTCCACCACGCCGAGCCGCAACCGCCGCGCCGGCGCGAAACTCCCCGCCTGGGCCAGCACGGCCAGCAGGGCGGTCTGGCGCAGGAAGGTCGACTTGCCGGCCATGTTAGGGCCCGTGACGATGGCGAGCCGGGGGCAGCCCTGCCCGCCGCCGTCCAGGCGGCAGTCGTTGGGCGTGTAGGGCGCGCCGGTCCGGCGCACCGCCGCCTCCACCACCGGGTGGCGCGCGCCCTCCGCCTCTAGCGCTGTGGACTCGTCCACCTGCGGGCGCACCGCCTCGACCTCCACCGCCCTCTCGGCGAGCGCGGAGGCGACGTCGAGCGCGGCGAGCGCGTCGGCGGCGTCGGCGATCTGGCCGGCGAGGTCGCAGGCAGCGCGGCGCAGGTCCTCGAAGCTCTCCTGCTCCATGGCCAGCGCCCGGTCGCCGGCCTGGGAGATGCGCGCGTCCAGCTCCGCCAGCTCGCCGGTGGTGAAGCGAACCTGGTTGGCGGTGGTCTGGCGGTGGATGAACAGCGTGCTGAGCGGCGGCTGCATCAGCGCCTCGGCCTGGCGCGCGGTGCAGTCGACGAAGTAGCCGAGCACCGCATTGTGGCGGATGCGCAGCGACACCCCGCTCTCGGCCTGCAGCCGGCTCTCCAAAGCGGCGACGACGCGGCGGCTGTCGTCACGCAGCGCCCGCGTCTGATCCAGCTCAGGCCGGTAGCCGGACAAGATGAAGCCGCCGTCGCGCGCGGTGAGCGGCAGCTCGGCCTCCAGGGCGTTGCGCAGCGTCTGCGCCAGCCGCTCCAGCCCCGGCCGGGCGGAGAGGCTGAGCGCGGCCAGCGCCTCGCTGATCTCCGGCGGCGGCACGTCCAGCGGACCGTGCAGGCTGGCGAACAGGGCGCAGAGGTCCTCGCCCGCGCCGAGCCCCTCGCGGATG
>CAXTUT010000363.1:0-2194 GCA_964247465.1 uncultured Caulobacteraceae bacterium
CATCAGCCCCGCCGCCGCCGCCGCCCCCACGTACGGGTTGGTCAGCCGCGCGAGCCACGCCGGCCCGACGGTGGGCGTCGCGGGCGGCGAAGGGACGTCGGCGAAGGAACGGCGTGAGAACATGACCGGCGTGAGGTTGCGGGCGTGCGGGCGCCCTACGTCAAACCCTGAACGAACACGGTTAAGAAGACGTGGAAGCCGCGGGCGACGCCTGCGGGGAAGCGGCTAAGCCAGCAGGTCCCGGTGCTGGGCGTGGCGGCGTATGTAGGCGGCGGCGTAGCTGCACAAGGGTAGGATTTTCACCTTTTCGCCGCGGGCCTGCGCCAGGACGCCCTCCATCAGCCGCCCTGCGGCGCCCGTGCCGCGCAGCGCCAGCGGCGCCTCCACGTGGGTGATCACCCAGCGTCCCGGCTCGCGCCGGTAATCGGCGACAGAGACGCCACCCGGCTCGGCCAGCTCGAAGCGGCCCGCCGACGCATTGTCGAAGACCTCAGCCACCCCGTGTCAGCGACGGATCGGGGGTGCGCCGACTTGTTCGGCAGGCGCATCGGCCGCGGCGGGCTTAGTCTTGGCCGCCTGCGCCGCCTGACCGGGAAATCCGGATTTCGGCGTCGCCTGGGCTGTCTGGAAGCGAGGCAGCGGACGGGTGTAGACCGGGGTCGGCGCACCCTTCTCCGCGGCGGCCACCGAGCCGTAGTTCAGCACCGCCAGCGCGCGCTGGAGCTGGAAGTCGTCCTTGTCGTCCGGCTTGCCGGTAGTCTTGGCCACCGGAGGTTCGTCCTCGTCCTCGCCGGTCTTCAGCGAGGCCTTCTGCAGGCCGACGGCCGGCACGGTGGGGATCTCGATGGAGGTGGGCAGCACCCGGGTCTTTCCGTCCTGGGCGTCCAGCGCATTGTTGAAGTTGGCCTCGCTGTATTGGAGCGCGGTGTCGAACACCGCCTCGGCCTGGCGCTTGGACTGGGCCACGAAGAGGTCGGGCGCGATGCCGGTCTTCTGGATCGACCCGCCCGACGGCGTGTAATAGCGGTCCGTCGTCAGCTTTAGCGCGCCGTCGGTCCCGCCGTGCAGCGGGATCACGGTCTGCACCGAACCCTTGCCGAAACTGGTCAGGCCCACCAGCAGGGCGCGGTGACGGTCCTTCATGGCGCCGGCCACGATCTCCGACGCCGACGCAGATCCCGGGTTAATCAGCACGACCACCGGCAAGGCGTGCAGCATGTCGCCATCCGCCTTGGCGTTGTAGCGGGTGATGTCGCGCGGGTCGCGACCACGCTGGGAGACCACCTCGCCACCGTTCAGGAAATCGCCGGCCACGTCCACCGCCTGGTCCACCAGGCCCCCGGGATTGTTGCGCAGATCGAGCACCAGGCCCTTCAGGTGCGGGTTCTTGGCCTCCATGTCGCGAATGGCGGACGCGGTGTCGGGGCCGGTGCGCTCGTCGAACCCGGAAAGGCGCAGATATCCGTCGTTCCCGATCAGCCGATGGGTCACCGACTTGATGGCGATCACCTCGCGCGTCAGCTTGACGGTGAAGGGGTTGGTCTTGTCGCGCACGATGGTCAGGGTGATGGACGTGCCGATCGGGCCGCGCATCTGCTTGACCGCCTCGTCCAGGGGCTGGCCCACGATGGACTTGTCGCCGATGGCGGTGATGTAGTCGCCGGGCTGAAGTCCGGCGCGCGAGGCAGGCGTGTCGTCCATGGGCGAGATGATCTTCACCGCCCCGTCCTCGGCCGACACCTGAAGGCCCAGGCCGCCGTAGGCGCCGCGGGTCTGGTCGCGCATGTCGCTGAAGGCGTCCGGGTCGAGATAGCCGGAGTGCGGGTCGAGCGAGGTCAGCATGCCGTCCAGCGCCGCCTGGATCAGCTTCTTATTGTCCACCGGCACGACGTACTGCTGGTCGACCGTCGTCAGTACGTCGCCGAACAGCTCCAGCATCTTGTAGGTGTCGGCATGGGGCGACTTGGTCTGCTGGTCGGCGTAGGCCATGGCCCCGGCGCCGAGCGCGAAGGTCGAGATGCCGATCAACAGGAACTTGCGCATCTTCACGCCCTCACTCCGTCTGGCCGCGGGGCGGCCGTCATCCCGCTGTCGGCGCCGGTCCGGCCAGCCACCGGGCGGGATCGACGGGCCGGGTCGCCCGCCGCACCTCAAGATAGAGCGCCGCGCGGGGCGTGTCGACCGGCATCTTGCC
>CAXTUT010000364.1:0-2177 GCA_964247465.1 uncultured Caulobacteraceae bacterium
GGCGACGTGCGCCGCTCCCGCCATCACCGGCGACCACTCCAGCCCGGCGCCGGCTGAGAGGGAGACCGGCGCGCCGCCGGCCAGGGGCACGCGGAAGAGGTGGCGGCGGTCGCCGTCCCCGGCTGCGCCGCCCGTATTGGCGTCGTAGACGACGCCCAAGCCATCGCGGGAAAGCGAGCCATTCTCCACCATGAACGGCCCGGGCGTCAGCAGCACCGGCGCGCCGCCGCTGGCCTGGAGGCTGTAGAGGTGGTTCCAGCCGTCCAGGCTCGCCACGAAGGCCAGCTGGCCGTTCGCGCCCCAGAGCAGGTTCGCGCCGCCGCCCAGGCCCGGGTCGGGATAGGAGCCGTCCAGGGTGTCGGGACTCTTCCAGACCTGCTGACCAGCGCCGGACGCGGCGTCGGCGGTCCAGATCGCCCAGGGATGAGGCGTGCGGGTGAGCAGCGGCTCCGGCACGCCGCCCTTGCCGGGCTGGCGGGTGAAGGCGAGCCGGGTCCCGTCCGGCGACCAGACCGGCATGGCGTCCACCCCGGTGGAGGGCGCCAGATAGACCAGCGGATGCGCCGCATCGGTGTAGACGCTCACGAAGGCGTGGTCGCCCCGGTCCGACACGAAGGCCAGCTTCGAGCCGTCCGGCGACCAGACGAGGCCGCCGTCGTGGCCGCGGTCGAACAGCAGCCGCTGCGCCTTGCCCGCACCCGCAAGCGGCGCGGTCCAGACCTGGTCGTCCTTGACGTAGGCGAGCACGCCCCGCGCGGAGATCGCCGGCGCGTCGCCCTCGGCCACCTGCACGGGCGCGCCGCCGTCGAGAGGCGCGGTCCAGATCGTGATCTTGGGCTGCTCAGGGCCGCCGGTCGGGTTAGGGGCGAGCTTGCCGGCGGCGTCCCAGTTGGCGTCGTGGTCGCCGCCGCGCACGTAGACCAGCCGCCGTCCGTCCGGGCTCCAGGCCAGACCCGTCAGCTCCTGGCCGTCGTCGGCGGTGTAGCGGGTAAGCTTGCGCGGCGCGAAGCCCGGCCCCTCGGCCATCCACACGTTGCGCACGCCCCGCACGTCCTGCACCCAGGCGATGCGGTCCGCATGCGCGGCCGCCACGAGGTCGCTGACGAAAGGATAGCCCAGCGCCTGCTCCAGGCTGGGCGCGGCCGGGGCTTGCGCCAGGGCCGGCGTCGCCGCCAGCATCAGCAGGGCCGCCATCCAACCCGGCTTCGGGCGCGCCATGGGCAATCTCCTTCGCATGGCCGTCACAGTCGTCGCAGGGGGGCGGGCTTGTCAAACCTGCCGCGCAGGGCTCGCCACCGTTCGGCCGCCCCCGCGTTCAAGCTTGCAGGCCGCGCCCAAGATGCCCCACATCGCGGCGCAGGCGCTTGGCGCTGGATGAGGACTTAAGATGAGCACAACCTTCGACAGACCGCGCCAGATCATCGAGTTCTGCCTCAAGCCGCTCGAGATCGACCCGCAGTCGGCCGCCTACAAGGAGACGTCGCGACGCCTGGAGCACGTCATCAAGACGCTGCAGCTGGCGGCCGGGCCGCCCGACAAGCCCGTGGCGGTGGACTTTTCGCGCATGCCGACGCTGACGATCAACGAGGCCGCCCACGGCGACGACTGACGTCGTGGCGCCGCGCCGGCCGTCTCCCCACGCCGGTCAGGTCCGGTGACGGACGGGGTCGCTTCAGGCGGCTGGGTCGGCACGGGCCGCGTGCGGGCGCGGGAGCTCGACGGTCACGGTCTGGAGATCACCGTCGACGGGCTGACCACCCAGGCCAAATACTACAAGCCGCTCATCTACGAGTTCTTCCGCAAGGAGTGGCGCGGCGCCCGGCCGGCCTGGGGCGACTACAGCGTCGAGATCGTCATGGAGTATACGGGCGATCCGCCCTGGCTCGACCTGGATAACCTGGCCAAGGCCCTGCTGGACGCGATCAAGGGCTACGCCTTCCACGACGACGCGCAGGTCGGGCGGCTGCTGGTGGAGCGGCGGGAGGGCGAGCGCGAGCGGATCGCGATCAGCGTGGCCGAGCGCCCAGCCACTCGCCATCCCCAGCGACGGTGAGCGCGTCCGGCGGCGTCCACAGCCCCGCGCGCCCCCCCTGCGGCAACGGCAGGCGCGCCGCCCAGGCGAGCAGCCCTCCGCGGGCGAGCAGCCACAGCTTGCCCAGCGACGCCACCCGCGCCCG
>CAXTUT010000365.1:0-2158 GCA_964247465.1 uncultured Caulobacteraceae bacterium
GGTATTCGCGGAGGGTGCGGCGGAGGACGCCCATGCCGGTGCCGTGGACGATGCGGACGCGGGGGAGGCCGGCGAGAAAGGCCTGGTCGATGTAGCGCTCGACCTCGCCCTCGGCCTCGTCGGCGGTGCGGCCGATGACGTTGAGCTCCATGGGGACGTAGTCAGCGGCGTCGGAGGTGGAGGTCAGGCCGTGGCTGGCGGAAAGGTCCGCCCCGACCGTCAAGAGGTGGGCGATGCGCAGGGTCTCGCGCGCGTCGGCGAGTTGGGCGGCGTCGCCGCGGGCCTGGAACAGGGCGTTGGCGATGCTGGTCGCCATGGTGGAGCGCGTCGCCTCCGCGTCGAAGCGCTGAGCCAGCACGTCGGCGTCCGCCGCCCGCTTGGCCGCCCGCCTGCGGCCGAACAGGTCCAGCTCATAGGCGATCGTGAAGCCGCCGGCGTAGGTCTGGGTGCCGCCGGACGGCGTCAGCTCCGCGCCCGTGGAACTGGTGCTGCCCGTGACGCCTGAGGAGGCCGTCGCGCCGGAGGTGACGCTCGCGCCCGTCGTTCCGCTGGAGCCGGTCGATCCCGTCGTCGTCGTCGTGGTGGCGCCGAGGTTAGTGGTCACGCCCACGCCGCCGAAGCTCTCGGAGATGTTCTGCTCCAGCGCCTGGCCCAGCAGGTCGCCTTGGGGCAGATAGGCCGACAGGGTCTGGGCCCGGGCGGCGCGCTGCTCGCGGATGCGCTGCAGGCTGGTGCGCACGTCGTAGTTGTTGCGCAGCCCTTCCTCGATCAGGGCGGTCAGCTGGGGATCGTCGTAGAGCCGCCACCAGGCGTCCAGCGTCTGCTGCGGCAGGGCCGCGTCGGAGCCGAGCCGGCCCTGATAGGCCGTCGGCACCGCGGTGAAGGGCTTGGACAGGCCCCCGCCCCCACAGGCGGTCAGGATGACCGACGCCAGCAGCAGACCCGCCAGGGTCGCCACCGCACGGACGCGGCATGCCCGCGCGCGTCCGCCTGGTCGGTTCCCACCCTGCAAGCCGCTCCCCTCCCGCACGCCGTCGGCGCTTCAGCGCCGGTCTCTGTCGCGTTGCAGGACATTGAACCTGAGCGCGAGTACAAGTCACCGTGTCTGCAGGCCGCAGTCAAATGAAGGAAGCGTAAGCTTTTTGGAAAGACACCCTTCGAGAGGGGAGCTCACGCGCTCAGCCGCTCCATCTCCTCCTCGCTGATATCGGAGTTGGGATAGACGGTCTGCACGTCGTCGTCGTCATCCAGCGCGTCGACCAGCTTCAACAGGCTAGCCGCCTGATCGCCGCTCACCGGGGTCAGGGACTTCGGCCGCCAGACGACGCCCGTCGACTTCGGCGCGCCGAAACGTGCGTCCAGCGCCTCGGCCACCGCGCCCAGGTCCTCAAAGGCGGTGAAGACGATGTGGACGTCCTCGTCGCTCTCTACGTCCTCGGCCCCCGCCTCGATGGCCGCCTCCATCACCGCATCCTCGCCAGCGACGGCGGCGGGATAGACGACCTGGCCCAGCCGGTCGAACATGAAGGCCACCGATCCGGTCTCGCCGAGCGCGCCGCCATTCTTGCCGAAGATGGCGCGCACGTTGGCGGCGGCGCGGTTCCTGTTGTCTGTCAGAACCTCCACGATCAGGCCGACGCCGCCGGGCCCGAAACCCTCGTAGCGGATGTCCTCATAGGTGTCGGCCTCCCCGCCCGCCGCCTTCTTGATGGCGCGGTCGATCACGTCCTTGGGCATGGACTCCGCCTTAGCGGCGTTGACGGCCAGGCGCAGGCGCGCGTTGTCCTTGGGGTCGGGCACCCCCGTCTTGGCGGCCAGGGTGATGTCGCGCGAGAGCTTGGAGAACATCTTGGAGCGGACGTTGTCCTGGCGCCCCTTGCGATGCTGGATGTTCTTGAACTTGGAATGGCCGGCCATGGGCGTGCGTATCTGTGGTCGTGAGCGGCCGGCGGGAGCGACGGCCCGGAGGCGAAGCGTTCTAGCGCCGCGCGCCGCGCTCGTCATCTCCGCCATCGGAACGGCGGGCCCGCCGTTCCGTTAGGCCGTGATGAACGACGACGCAGGCGAGTCCGAGATCGAAGCGCCCGACATCGTGCACTGGTCGCCGCGCCACGGCGCCACCATCGGCGGACCGCGGCATGGGTCGGCCTTGCCGCTG
>CAXTUT010000366.1:0-2150 GCA_964247465.1 uncultured Caulobacteraceae bacterium
ACTTCACAGCCCCCCGTTCGCCGTGGCGGCCATGCTCACGCCGCCTTGGCGCGCTTGGCCTTCTTCGCGCCCTGGCCGATCTGGCTCGGGCGCGCGCCGCCGCGGGCGCGGTCCAGCACGAAGCGGGCGTAGTCGTCCATGTCGCCGTCGAAGGACGCCACGCGCCCGTCCGCCGCAAGCCACAGCCGGTCCGCGACCAGCTCCATCAGCGAGCGGTCGTGGGTGATCAGGATCACCGCGCCCTCGTAGTCGTTCAGCGCGTCGAGCAGGGCGCGCCGGCTATCGATGTCCAGGTGGTTGGTCGGCTCGTCCAGGATCAGCAGGTGCGGCGCGTCGATGGCCACCAGGTTCAGCAGCAGCCGCGCCCGCTCGCCCCCCGACAGGTCGGCGACCGTGGTCTCCTGCTTGTCGAAGCCCAGGCCCCATTGCGCCAGGCGCGAACGGCGCGAGCTTTCGCTCGCCTCCTTCATGGCCCGGCGCACGATCTCCAGCGGCGTGTCGCGCGGGTCCAGCGCCTCGATCTGGTGCTGGTGGAACCAGCCGACGCGGATACGGGAGTCGCGGTGCATGCGGCCCGAAGCGATGGGCAGGGCGCCGGCCACCATCTTGGCGAAGGTGGACTTGCCCGCGCCGTTGACGCCGAGCAGCCCTATGCGGTCGTCCACGTCCAGCCGCAGGTTCAGCCCCGACAGCACCGGCTCTCCACCATAGCCCACCGCCGCCTGCTCCAGGTTCATCAGGGGCGGCGCCAGCGGGCGCGCAGGCGAGGGCAGGATGAAGGGCGCGACGCGGTCGGACGCGGCTTCGGCGATGGGGGCGAGCTTGGCCAGCCGCTTGACCCGGCTCTGGGCCTGCGCGGCCTTGGACGCCTTGGCCTTGAAGCGGTCGATGAAGCTCTGCAGGTGGTCGCGCTCGGCCTCCTGCTTGGCGCGGGTGGCGGCCTGTAGCCGGGTTTTCTCCGCCAGCCGCCGCTCGAAGTCGTCGTAGCCGCCGGTGTAGAGCTCCAGCTTGCCCGCGCGCAAATGCAGGATGAAGTCGACGGAGTTGTTGAGCAGCTCGCGGTCGTGGCTGATGATCAGGGCGGCGTGGGGGTACTTCTTCAGCCGCGCCTCCAGCCAAAGCGCGCCCTCCAGGTCGAGATAGTTGGTCGGCTCGTCGAGCAGCAGCACGTCGGGCTCGGCGAACAGGGCGGCCGCGAGCGCCACGCGCATGCGCCATCCGCCGGAGAACTCGCTCATCGCGCGCTGAAGATCGGCAGCGGAGAAGCCCAGCCCGGCCAGGATCTCCGCGGCGCGCGCCGGCGCCCGGTCGGCGTCGATCTCGATCAGCCGGCCCCAGATCTCGCCCATGCGCTCGGGCTCGGCGGTCTCCAGCTCCTCGTAGAGCGCGCTGCGCTCCAAGTCTGCGGCGAGGATCGTGTCGATCAGGCTGACCGGGGTGGCCGGGTGCTCCTGCGCCACCGCAGCGATGCGTGCGGCGCGCGGCAGTTCGATCGCGCCGCCGTCCAGCTGGAGCTCGCCCAGGATCAGCTTGAACAGGGTGGACTTGCCGACCCCGTTGCGGCCGGCCAGCCCGACCTTGGCGCCGGGCGGGATGGTCACCGACGCCTTGTCGAAGAACCGCCGGCCCCAGGCGTTGAAGGTGATCGCGTCGATCTGCAGCAAGGCTCACCCCTTCAAGCTTGGATACGTCAAAGGGCGTGCGGGATCAGACACCGCGAGCTTGGCGACACCCGCCCAGATAGGCCGCTCGGCCGCCGCCGACAAGCTCGCTGGCGCCGCAGTGCGGCGAGACCACGATGCGAGGTTGACGGGCGAGCTCCCAATACCCATTGTATGAAATAATGCATACAAATGAACACGATGTTCTCGCCACTCTCGTCGTCGAGGACTGCGGCGTGCCCATCTACGTCCAGCTACGCGACCAGGTGCTGAGGGCGATCGGCTCGGGTCGGCTGGCGGCGGGCGAGCAGATGCCGACCATGCGCCAGGTGGCGGTGCGGCTGCGCGTGGACCTCAACACCGTGCGCCGGGCCTACGACGAGCTGGAGCGGGCGGGCGCGGTGACGCTGCAGCGCGGGCGCGGCAGCTTCGTCTGCGCCGCGCCGCCGCCGCTCGAAACCAAGCACTGGTCGATGCACAGCCACGGCG
>CAXTUT010000367.1:0-2149 GCA_964247465.1 uncultured Caulobacteraceae bacterium
GTTGTGGCCGCATAGCTCATAGACCCGCTGGATATGCTCCCAGCGCACGCGGTCCGCCGACATAGGGTTCTCCGGCGGCGGCGGCGCATTGCCCTCGCGGGCGGCGAGCAGGGCTCTGGCCACATCGTCGGCGTCGGCGGGCTTGGGCAGGTAGTCGACCGCGCCGGCCTTCACCGCGGCGACGGCGGTGGCGATGTTGCCGTAGCCGGTCAGCATGACCACCCGCGTGTCCGGCCTCACCGCCTGGATGGTCTCGACGACCTGCAGCCCGTTGCCGTCGTCCAATCGCATGTCGAGCACGGCGAAGGCGGGGCACTTGTCCTTCACCATGGCGATGGCCTCCGCCACAGTGCCAGCCTGCATCACCTCGAAGCCGCGGGTCTCCAGCGCCCGCCCAAGGCGCGTTCTTAGGGGCGCGTCATCGTCCATCACCAGCACCGACTTCTCCGGCAGGGCGGCGATAGAGGCGGCGATGTCGGTCATCCAGGACTCCTGAGGCGGCCGGCGGCGGGGCCGCGCCATCGTCAATATGTCGCAGGGCGTCGCCGCGCAACACAAGAGGTGGCGATCAGGCCGGTTGGGGCGCCTCTATGCGCGCGCGGGGCCAGCGGGCGGAGATCACGGCGCCGCCGTGCCGGGCGTTGCGGAACTCCACATGAGCGCCGGTCCGCTCCAGCAGCGTCTTGGCGATGAAGAAGCCCAGCCCCATGCCCTGGTGCGAGGAGCGCGAGCCCTCGCCGTGGCTTCGCGTGGTGACGTAGGGCTGGCCGAGCTTGCTCATTACCTCCGGCGGAAAGCCCGGGCCGTCGTCGCGCACCTCGATCGTCAGCCGTTCCCCGTCATAGCGGGCGGTGAGCTCCACCACCGATTCGGCGAAGTCGGTGGCGTTTTCCACAAAGGCCGACAGCCCGTGCATCACCTCCGGCAGGCGGCGAACCTCCAAGATGGCGGCGCCGGGCGCACAGCTGACCTGGGCGTCGATCAGGATCACCTCGCCGCGATAAGGATCTGCGATCTCGTCGAGCAGCTGCGACAGCCCCATGCGGGCGTGATGCACGTCGGAGGTGTCGGGCTCCTGGCTGAGCTTCTTCAGGATGGCGCGGCAACGCTCGGCCTGACTGATCAGCAGTTCGACGTCTTCCAGCAGCGGGCCGGGCGCGAGCTCGCGCGCCATCTCCTTGGTCACCACCTGGATGGTGGCGAGCGGGGTGCCCAGCTCGTGCGCCGCCGCAGCCGCCAGCCCGCCGAGCGCCGACAGCCGCTGTTCGCGCGCCAGCACCGCCTGGGTGGCGGCCAGCGCCAGCTCCATCTGCTGGGCCTCGGCCGCCGCCTGCCAGGGGGAGGCGGCGGTGCACCCGCTCCCCCCGGCCACCCCCCCGGCCCCCCCCCGCCGATATACCCGCGGAAGGTCCAGGCTCTCCCCCGCCGCCCAGGGTAGCGGCGCCGACCAGAGGCCGAGGAACGCCACTGCGGCGAGCGCGAGGGCGCCAAGCCCAAGGGCGTATCGCCCCGGCAGCGTGGCCGCGGCGACCGTCACGGGGCCGACCAGCAGTAGGGAGAAGGGGTTGCTCAAACCGCCTGTCAGATCGAGCAGCACGGTCAGCTCAACGAGGTCGAAGGCGAGCTGCAGCGCCGCTTCCCATTCGCCGGCCAGCCGAACGCCTGGCCACGACAGGGTGACCGACAGGTTCATCCATGCCGCTCCGGCGATGACGAGCAGACACCACGCCAGCGGCAGCGGATAGCCCAGCCCGTATCTCACACCCAGCACCGCGGCGAGCTGGCCGGCGATCGCGGCCCAGCGCAGCACGACCAGGGTGCGAAGCCGAAGGCCACGCCGGGCCTGCGCCCAGTCCCACAGCCGCCCTTCGCCCGCGCCGCTCACCTCCGGCCGGGGGCCGGCTTGCCACAAAGCGCGGCGGGGACTATCGGATCGGCGGCGATCGGCGGGGGCGTCTTGCAACGAGGTCATCGCGCCCACCATGCCGGACAAAACGAGTAAGCGGAACGCCCCCAAGCGCCGCCGCGTCGACGCCGCCCAACCGAGGGCTGAAGCGCCTGCGGCGCGCAGGCGTTCCGGCCCGGGCTTCGGCCGCGCCGCCCTGCTGGGCGGGCTGGTGAACTCCACGGCGGCCGTGGCCGAGCTGAG
>CAXTUT010000368.1:0-2136 GCA_964247465.1 uncultured Caulobacteraceae bacterium
GCCTGGTTCCTGGAGGCCCGCACCGACCAGCTCGCCCGCGCCGCCTGGACGCTGTTCCAGCAGATCGAGGCGGCCGGGTCGGCCACGCGCGCGAGCCCGGTCTCCTCCATCAGCACGAGCTGGGCGTTGCGGGCCTGGCGTCGGGCGAAGTCGGTGGGATGGCCGAGGGGCTGGGTGAACGGCTCCAGCAGCACCGCGTCCGCGCCGCCCGCGGCCGCGCCGAACCCTGCCGCGGTCAGGCGCAGCAGGTTCACCCACGGATCCAGCCGCGACAGCATGCGCCGCGAGCTTCGCGCCTCCACCCGCGCCGGCAGGGCCGCGCCGAAGCCGGCGCAGAGCCGCATCCACAGGGCTCGCGCCGCACGGAGCTTGGACAGGGTGTCGAAATAGGCGGCGTCCGCGCATAGGCCGAGCGTGACCACCGGCAGGGCGTCTTCCGGCGCCACGCCCGCGGCGTCCAGGGCGCGGACGTAGGCCAGCGCGCCGGCCAGCATGACCGCCAGTTCCTGCGCGGCGGCGCCCCCCGCCTCGTGCACGACCGCGCCGCTGGCCAGGAAGGCGCTGGCCTCGGGATAGGTCTCGCGAAGCCGCGCCGCCAGCGCCGCCGCCGCCGTCACATGCGCCGCGATCGGGCCGGGGCTCGATCCGGTCCGGGCGAAGGCGCTCAGGGGGTCGAGGTGCAGGGCGAGCCTGGCCCGAGGCGCCGAGCGCGCCGCTGCGTGTAGCCATTCGGCCGCCTGCGGCCCTGCGAAGCCGGCGTCCAGCGCCACCGGCGCCAGGTCAAGCTGGACGCCGGTCAGCACCCGCGCCAGATCGTCGGCCGAGCCGACCGCGATCCCGTCCCGACCCGACGCGTCCAGGCGCAGCAGCAGCGAACTGGCGCCAGCCTCAAGGTCTTGCAGGCAGCGGTCGTTGGCGACGCCGGGATCGGGATGGTCGATCACCGTGCGCAGGTCCCACCGGCCCTCGCCCTGGCTGCGTGCGACGCCGAACCGCACCGCGTCCGGCTGCAATGGGCTTGCGGTGTAGAGCGCCTCCACGGCCAGCCCGTCGGCGTCCCGCCGTATCAGGCTCTCGGGCGAGCCGCCCTTCAGCGTCTTGTCGACCAGGGCGGCCCAGGCCGAGCGGTCGGGCGCGCGAAAGTCGGCGGCGAGCGGGAGGACGTCCAAGGCTTCAGCGATCCGCAGGCTGGAGGGGCAGGGCGACCACATACCCGCGCGCAGGGGGCGTCAAGCGACGAAACCGCCAGCCGAAGCTTCGCAACTTCGCTGCGGTCCGATGCGGGTCCGGCTCTCGATAATCGTCACGCGAGCCTGCCGCCTGCCGCATGGCCTTGGTTCGCCCCTCGCAACTTCGCAACGGCCCGATCATCGGCGGCGGCCTCGCCGGCGGCGTCTTCAAGCTTTAATCTCGGTTCATGACGTCGCCTGATTCCGCCCCGGTCGAAGCCGGCAACGCCCCGGCCTACTCCGTCTCCGAGCTGGCGTTCGCGCTGAAGCGGACGCTTGAGGACGCCTACGGCTTCGTGCGGCTGCGGGGCGAGATCTCCAAGGTCACCCGCCACGCCTCCGGCCACGTCTACCTGACCCTGAAGGACGACAAGGCCTGCATCGACGCCGTCGTCTGGAAGGGCTCGGTGCGCGCCCTGAAGGCCCAGCCCGAGCAGGGTCTGGAGGTGATCGCCACCGGGCGGATCACCACCTACCCGGCGCGATCCGCCTACCAGATGGTGATTGAGAGCCTGGAGCCCGCCGGCGTGGGCGCGCTCCTGGCGCAGCTGGAGCGGCTGAAGGCGCGACTGCGGGCGGAGGGGCTGTTCGAGCCGGGACGCAAGCGGGCGCTGCCGTCGCATCCGGCCGTCATCGGGGTGATCACCAGCCCGACGGGCGCGGTGATCCGAGACATCCTGCATCGTCTGGCCGAGCGCTGGCCGACCCAAGTGGTGGTCTGGCCGGTGGTGGTGCAGGGCGAGCGCGCCGCGGCCGACGTCGCCGCCGCCATCGCCGGCTTCAACGCCCTGGCGCCCGGCGGTCCGGTCGCGCGTCCGGAGCTGCTGATCGTGGCGCGGGGCGGCGGCTCGGTGGAGGACCTGTGGCCGTTCAACGACGAGGCGTTGGCGCGCGCGGCGGCGGCGCG
>CAXTUT010000369.1:0-2126 GCA_964247465.1 uncultured Caulobacteraceae bacterium
CGCGGCGAACCTCCCGACCCGCCGCCTGACCAGCGCCGCGACGGCCGCCAGCGCCGCAGCGCCGACCAGCAGGCCGGCGACCCGGCGCCGGACGGGAAGCGAGGCTCGAACGGTCGACGGCGCGAAAGGCCGTCCTAGCCCGGGAGCGATGCGTCCGGGCGAGGCGGGCATGGCGGCGGCTTGAGGCTGCAGCCCCTGGGCGTCCGGTCGTAATTGCGCCGCCGGAAGCCCGACGGCCAGGGAGAGGAAGCCTGCGCAGGTGAGATAGCGCGCCCGGGGCGAGAGCCGCGCCACGCGGCACAGAAGGCCCGCGCTCAAAGCCGCCAGCGGCGCCTCCCAGGCGGCGTTCAGGACATAGGCGAGCAGGATCTGGATCATGCGCCGCCCTCCGCATCCGTCTCGCGCGCCAGCAGCGCCGAGGCGCGCGCGATCTGCTCAGGCGTGATCTGGCGGCTGTCGACCAGCGCCATGAGCAGCGCCTCGCCCGAGCCGCCGAACATGCGCGAAACGAGATCGGTCAGCGTCGCGCCCACCGCGCCCTCGCGGCTGACCGCGGCCTGGTAGAGGAAGGCCCGCCCGGCCGGCGCACGCTTCACCTTGCGCTTGCGCAGCAGCACGGTCAGCATCGTCTGCACCGTCGTATAGGCGAGCTCCGATCCCAGCGCCGCCTGCACGTCGGCCACGGTCGCTGAGCTCGCGCCCCAAAGCACCTGCATGATCTCCAGTTCGAGAGGGGTGAGGACCTCTCCGGAGCGTCTGGGCGGGCGGGGCACGAGACAACTCCTACGACGTTAGGACACGAAGCGCCGGCCGCGGCCGGCTGTCAAACCCGCGGAGGCGTAAACCCGCACGGGTGCAGATATGGGGTCAACCCTCTGCTCACGTGTGGATAGGCGCAGTGTGGGGCTGGTCGCCGAAGGGGGTCGGGTGTAGGCCGGTCGCGGAAATGCTGGGGACAGTGATGGCGTCCGCTGGGGCTTGCAAGGGGACGGCCAGTGGCCGCGCCTGAACGGCCGTCCTCCCAGCTTTTCCGCCCGGCCGCCAACACGGTGGCCAGAGTGGTCCTGTTCCTCATCGTGCTCCTGCCGGTGGCGGGGGTAGCGCTGGCTTACACGGTGCGGATGTCGCCCTACTGGACCCAGCAGAACGTCACGCTGGAGCAGCCGGTGCCGTTCAGCCACAAGCACCACGTGGGCGATCTCGGCATCGACTGCCGCTACTGCCACACCGGCGTGGAGACCGGGCGTTACGCTGGCCTGCCGCCGAGCTCGACCTGCATGAGCTGCCACTCCCAGATCTGGACCAACGCCAGGCTGCTGGCCCCGGTGCGCCAGAGCTACGCCAACCGCACGCCGATCCGCTGGGCGCGGGTGAACCGGGTGGCCGACTACGTCTACTTCGACCACTCCATCCATGTGGCCAAGGGCGTGCCCTGCTCCGCCTGCCACGGGGCGGTGCACGAGATGGCGCTGATGCGCCAGGCCAAGCCGCTGACCATGGGCTGGTGTCTGGACTGCCACCGCAATCCTAACGGTCGGCTGGTGGCCTACGACAAGGAGTACGACACCGCCTGGACCGGCCGCGACGAATCGCTGGCCGATGCGCGCATGTATCTGGCCCACCGCAAGATCGACGTGGCGCACCTGACCGACTGCTCGGTGTGCCACCGGTGAGCCGCGCCCGCTTCACCCTGTTCGAGGCCAAGGACCGCCCCTTCGCGCCCGCGCCCGGACCGGCTGCGGAGGCCGCCGCCATCCCGGACGATAGCAGCGCCAGCGCCATGGACGGCCGGCCGATCAAGCTGGAGGGCCTTGCGTCGCACCCCTACAGCCTGGGCTCGACCGACGTGTTCGCCGAGGCGGAGGTGCTGTCGCTCTACGACCCCCAGCGCGCCCGCGCGGTGTCCGACGCGGACGGTCCGTCATCGTGGCCGGCGCTGCAGGGCGCGCTGTTCCCACGCCTGGCGCAGCACCGGACGGCCGGCGGCGCGGGGCTGACGCTGCTGACCGGGCGCACCGTCTCGCCTACCGAGCTGCGGCTGATCGAGGCGCTGCAGCCGTCCATGCCCAAGATGGCCTGGCGGCGCTTCGAGGCCGCCGACGACGATGCCGCCCGCGGCGGCGCCC
>CAXTUT010000370.1:0-2121 GCA_964247465.1 uncultured Caulobacteraceae bacterium
CGCTGGACGTGAACCCGCGCCGGCTCGACGCCATGGGGCCGCGCCTGGCGCGCGCCGACGTGGTGGCCGAGGCGCGCCGGATCGGCGTCCATGGCGAGGGGGCCGATGATCTCGCCCGCAAGGCCGACCTGGTGTTGGTGGACGCGCCGTGCTCGGGCTCGGGCACCTGGCGACGCCACCCGGAAGGCACGTGGCGGGTGACGGCTGAGACCGTGGCCAGGCTCGCTGTCCAGCAGCGGGCCATCCTGCAGCGCGCCGCGGCCCTGGTGAAGCCCGGCGGGCGGCTTGCCTACGCCACCTGCTCGGTGCTCGGCGCGGAGAACGGCGCGGTCGCCGACGCCTTCGAGCTCGACCACCCGCAGTTCCGGCCCCTGCCCATCGCCCAGGCGGCCGACACGCCCGACTTGACCGACGCGGCGCGACAGCGGCTGTGCGAGCTTGCGGCGGGCGGCGCCAGGCTCCAACTCACGCCCCACCAGACCGGGACGGACGGCTTCTTCCTGGCTCTCTTCGAAAGGATTGCATGAGCGACGTCGCCGCCGCCCCTCTCACCGAGGCTGCCCGCGAGCGCCACGAGCGCGTGCTGATCGTGGACTACGGCAGCCAGGTCACCCAGCTGATCGCCCGGCGGGTACGCGAGGACGGGGTCTATTGCGAGGTCCATCCCTGCCAGAAGGTGGACGACGCCTTCCTGGACGCCTTCGGTCCCGCCGCCGTCATCCTGTCGGGCGGTCCTGAGAGCGCCGCACGCAGCGCCAGCCCCAAGGCGCCCTCGTCCCTGTTCGAGCGCGAGCTGCCGGTGCTGGGCATCTGCTACGGCGAAATGACCATGTGCAGCCAGCTCGGCGGCCAGGTGGAGACCGGCCACGGCGGGGAGTTCGGCCGCGCCGACATAGAAATCGTTGCGGAAAGCCCGCTGCTCTCAGGCTTTGGCGACATCGGCCACGCCGAGCCGGTGTGGATGAGCCACGGCGACAAGATCACCGCCATCCCGCAGGGCTTCCAGGTGGTGGCCACCTCGCCGGGCTCTCCTTACGCCGTGATCGCCGACGAGGGACGCCGGCTCTACGGCGTGCAGTTCCATCCGGAGGTGGCGCACACGCCTCGCGGCGCCCTGCTGCTGCGCAACTTCACCCGCAGGATCGCCAACCTGGCCGGCGACTGGACGATGGCCGCCTTCCGCGAGGAGGCCATCGCCCGCATCCGCGCCCAGGTGGGAACGGGCAAGGTGATCTGCGGCCTTTCGGGCGGGGTGGACAGCTCCGTCGCCGCGGTGCTGATCCACGAAGCGATCGGGGACCAGCTCAGCTGCGTATTCGTCGACACCGGCCTGTTGCGGTCGCAGGAGGCCGAACAGGTCGTCTCGCTCTTCCGCGGCCAGTATGACATCGCGCTGACCCACGTGGACGCCGCCGACCGCTTCCTCGGCGCGCTGCAGGGCGTCAGCGATCCGGAGGCCAAGCGCAAGGCGATCGGGCGGTTGTTCATCGAGGTGTTCGACGCCGAGGCGGCCAAGATCGACGGCGCCAACTTCCTGGCCCAAGGCACGCTCTATCCCGACGTGATCGAGAGCGTGTCGATCCACGGCGGTCCGAGCCAGGTCATCAAGAGCCACCACAACGTCGGCGGCCTGCCCGAGCGGATGCGCCTGAAGCTGGTGGAGCCCTTGCGCGAGCTGTTCAAGGACGAGGTCCGCGCGCTCGGCCGCGAGCTCGGCCTGCCGCCCGCCTTCGTCGGCCGCCATCCCTTTCCGGGGCCGGGCCTAGCCATCCGCATCCCCGGCGAGGTGACGCGCGAGCGCGTGGCCGTGCTGCAGAAAGCGGACGGCATCTGGCTGGAGGAGATCCGCCGCGCCGGGCTGTACGACGCCATCTGGCAGGCTTTCGCCGTGCTGCTGCCGGTCAAGACCGTGGGCGTCATGGGCGACGCCCGCACCTACGAGGACGTCTGCGCGCTCCGCGCCGTGACCAGCGTGGACGGCATGACCGCCGACATCTCGCGCGTGCCCTGGGAAGTGCTGGAGCGCTCAGCCACCCGCATCGTCAACGAAGTGGCGGGTATCAACCGCGTCACCTACGACATAACCTCCAAACCCCCCGGCACCATCGAGTGGGAATGATT
>CAXTUT010000371.1:0-2119 GCA_964247465.1 uncultured Caulobacteraceae bacterium
GGTCTGGGCGCTGCCGGCGGCGGCGCTGCTGGTGGTCGCCTACCTGGGCCTGCGTGCGCTCTCCGATCGCGGCGTGGACGTGGTGGTCACCTTCAGCTCGGCCGCCGGCGCGCGGGTCGGCGACACCAAGGTCATCTACCAGGGCCTGGAGGCGGGCCGCGTCACCAAGATCGTGCTGGCGAAAGATGGCCGACACGTTGACATGACGCTGCGACTCGACCCGCACTCGCGCCCGGCCCTGACCACCTCGACCCGCTTCTGGCTCGTCGGCGCGAAGCCCAGCCTGACCGACATAGCCTCGGTGAAGGCGGTTCTGGCCGGAGTGACCATAGGCATGGCGCCAGGCGACGGCGGAGACCCCACCCGCCGCTTCAAGGGCCTGGACCAGCCGCCGATCATCGACCCCGGTACGATGGGCACGAGCTACACCCTGGTCGCTCATGTGCTGGGCCCGGTGCGGCCGGGGTCCACGGTACTCTATCACGGCCAGGAGATCGGCAAGGTCGTCACCACGACCTTCACCGGGCTCAACACCTTCCGCATCGCCATCTTCGTCCAGCAGCCCTACGATGCGCTTATCCGCCCTGGCGCGGAGTTCTGGGCGGCCAGCCCGTTCCAGGTGTCGCTGACCGGGGCGGGGCTCAGCACCAATTTCGCGCCGGCCGACACGGTCTTCGCCGGCGGCATAGATTTCGACCTGCCTGACTCGGCGGACACCGCGCGCCCGAGCCCGTTGGGATCGGTGTTTGAGCTCTACCGCAGCCAAGGTGAAGCGCAGCAGGGTCTGAGCGGGCCGCAGGTGCTCTACACCCTGGTCTTCAAGGGGCCGGCGGGCGATCTGGGCGACGGGGCGGCGGTGAAGCTGGCGGGCTATCAGGTTGGGGAAGTGCGCGACAACCAGCTGATGTTCGACGCCCGCACCGGTCTGCCGTACAGCCAGGTGCTCGCGGCCATCTTCCCGCACCGGCTGGGCCTGCCGACGCCCGCGCCGGGCGCGCCCGCATCGGACGTGCGGCGCGAGGCGACGGACGCCAAGATCAGCGCCCTGCTCGCCCGCGGCTATCGCGCCAAGCTGGTCCAGTCGCCGCCGCTGATCGGGGCTCGCGGCGTCAACCTGGAGCCTGGCCGGGACGCCACCGCCGCACGGCTGGGATCAGGCGGAGCCTATCCGCTCATCCCCAGCGACACCGCGAGCGGCGTCGACGTGGACGATCTGACAAGCCAGGCCGACGCCATCCTACGCAAGGTTAACCAAGTGCCCATCGCCGCCATCGGCGAGGACGTGCGCCAGATCACCGGCCGGCTGAAGGGCGTGCTCGCGTCGCCCCAGCTCACCGACAGCCTGCAGCACCTGGACTCCACCCTCAGCCAGGTCGACCAGATCATGGCGCAGGTGAAGCCTCAGGTCGGCCCGCTCATCGCCAAGCTGAACCAGGCGGCGGACCAGGTGAACGGCACCGCCGCGGCCGCTCGCGGCGTGCTGAGCGGCGAAGGCGGGACGCAGGACGCCAACCTGCCCGCCGCCATCCAGCAGCTGACCGACGCCGCCCGCTCGATCCGCTCGCTCTCCGACTACCTCGGCCGCCATCCCGAGGCGCTCATCAAGGGCAAGGTGAAGGACACTAGCCGATGACCCCGCGTCCCCCCTACCTCGCCTTCAGCGGCGTCCTGCTGGCCGGCGCCGCCGTACTGGTCGCCTGCGCCAGCCCGCCGACCCGCTTCTTCACCCTGGACCCGGTCGCGCCGGCGCAAGCCACGGCGAGCGCCTACACCGGCCCGGCGATCAAGGTGCTGGCCGTCCACATCCCGCCGGAGCTAGACCGCGAGGAGCTGGTCGACGAAACCACGCCCGGCGAGGTGAAGGTGCACGACTTCGAGCACTGGTCCGCCCCACTGGGCGAAAGCGCGCGCCAGACGCTCATCCAGGACCTCGCGGCGCGCCTGCCGGCCGGCCAGGCGCTGAGCCCCTCGGCGCCGGGTGGGGACGGAGCCGCCCTGCTCACCGTGGACGTGCTGTCCTTCCACGTCGGCCCTCAGGGTGCGGTGATGCAGGCGGCGTGGAGCGCCGCGCTGCCGCCCGGTGGCCTGCAGACCGCCCCGCCCGTGACGATCCGCGCGC
>CAXTUT010000372.1:0-2112 GCA_964247465.1 uncultured Caulobacteraceae bacterium
GTCGAGCAGCCGCTCCACCCGATCGCGCGCCAGCAGCTTGCCGCGACCGGTGTGGCGGGTGCGCGCCGCCTCGGGGCCGCCCTGCGCGGCCGTGGCGGTCAGGGCGCGGAGCTCGTCCACCAGGGCGCGGTTGTGGCGCGCGTTGGCCTGGAAGGCGTCGGAGGACGGGCTGAGCTTCGAGGTTAGCTTAGGCATCAGCCTTCGCTCCGCTTATCCCGGCGAAGGCCGGGACCCAGATCGTAGGGCTCACGGACTGGCACGGAGAGCGCGACAAACCTGCAAGCCGCGTCGCCTTAGGATCTGGGTCCCGGCCTTCGCCGGGATGAGCGGCGTTGAAGAGGATCATCCCTGCACCACCACGTCGGGCTCGCCCACCAGCTCCCGCCCGATCAGGAAGCGCCTGATCTCGTTGGTGCCGGCGCCGATGTCGTAGAGCTTGGCGTCGCGGGCGAAGCGCTCGACCGGATAGTCCTTGAGGTATCCCGCGCCGCCGAGCGCCTGGATCGCCTCCAGCGACACGCGCACCGCGTTTTCGCTCGCCAGCAGGATCGCGCCCGCCGCGTCGAAGCGCGTGGCCTTGCCCGCGTCGCAGGCCCGCGCCACGGCGTAGACGTAGGCGCGCGCGGAGTTCAGGGCTACGTACATGTCGGCGACCTTGGCCTGCATGAGCTGGAAGTGGCCGATGGCGCGACCGAACTGGCGGCGCTCCCGGATGTAGGGCAGCACCGCGTCCAGGCACGCCTGCATGATCCCAAGGGGCCCAGCCGCCAGCACCGCGCGCTCGTAGTCGAGCCCGCTCATCAGCACGCCGGCGCCCTTGTTCAGCGGGCCCATGACGTTGTCGGCGGGAACTTCGCAGTCCTCGAACACCAGCTCGCCGGTGTCGGAGCCGCGCATGCCCATCTTGTCCAGCTTGGCGCTGACGTGAAAGCCCTTGAAGCCGCGCTCGATCAGGAAGGCGGTGATGCCGCGGCTGCCCGCCGCCGGGTCGGTCTTGGCGTAGACGACGAGCGTGTCGGCGTGCGGCGCGTTGGTGATCCAGAACTTGGTCCCGTTCAGGACGTAGCGGTCGCCCCGGCTGTCCGCGCGCAGCTTCATCGACACGACGTCGGAGCCCGCCTCCGCCTCGCTCATGGCCAGGGCGCCGACGTGTTCGCCGGAGATCAGCTTGGGCAGGTAGCGCCGCTTCTGCTCATCGCTTCCCCACCGCCTGATCTGGTTGACGCACAGGTTGGAGTGGGCGCCGTAGCTGAGGCCTATGGAGGCCGAGGCCCGGCTCACCTCCTCCATCGCCACCACGTGCTCCAGGTAGCCGAGGCCGAGGCCGCCGAACGCCTCCTCCACCGTGATCCCGTGCAGGCCAAGCTCGCCCATCTGCGGCCACAGCTCACGCGGGAAGGCGTTGGTCGCGTCGATCTCGGCCGCGCGGGGCGCGATCGCGTCGCGTGCGAAGCGCGCGGTGGTCTCGCGGATCGCATCCGCCGTCTCGCCGAGGCCGAAGTCGAGGGAGGGATCGTTCGGCATGGTTGGTCCAGGCTGTGGCGCACGAGCGCACGGCCATGCCATAGGCCCGAAAGCGGCCGGTGCAAACGTGCCGTCGTCCTCGCGGCTGGCCTCAGTAGAACAGCTTGCGCAGGCTGAAGGTCACGGTCCGCCCAGTCGGGTCCAGATAGGCGGACTGGTAGATCAGGGGCGTCGCGCCGTCGGCGTCGCGCACGCGGATGCGGGTATCGAACAGGTTGGCGACGTTCAGCGACGCCCGCGCGCCCCGCAGCCACGGGAAGCGCTCGGTCACGGTGCGCTGCTGGCCCAGGTTGTCGAACAGGCGCAGGTTGATCGTGCCGATGTCGGAGAAGCTGAGGTCCTCGCCCGGATCGCCCGTGGCGCCGGTCGTGTGGGTGGCGCTGCGCCAGTCGGCGGTGGCGCGCACGCCGATCCCGTTCAGCACGAAGCCGGCCTGGGCCTCGATCTCGTGCTGGTACTGGCCGCCGGTCTCGCCCATGGGCGCGCCGTTCAGGAAGTCGAGCCTGGGCACGCCGGGCGCCACCGCTTGCCGGTCCACGAAGTAGACGGTGTGGTAGAGCGCGAGCTGCAGCCGCCCGCCGCCACCCC
>CAXTUT010000373.1:0-2111 GCA_964247465.1 uncultured Caulobacteraceae bacterium
GGGGCGGGGACGGTGACGGGGGAGACGGGGTGGCGCCCCGGGTGCGGCGCGGCAGGCGCGGCGGCGGCGGCGGGGGCGCTGGTCGCCGGGCCTGGCGGGGCGGCGGCGCCGACGGCCTGGGCCCACGCCGGCGGAATGGCGGCGCCCAAGGCGATCAGCAGGGCGAGCGCCGCTGCGTCTCGCACCGCTGCATCCCGCTCCGTCCAGTCGCCGACCCGCAACCGCCGTCTCACCATGGACATACCCGTCTAGGAGGCCCTCACGCTGTGGCCGCAGGCGAGCGCATGGCCAGGGGATGTGTCGCAGTGATGTCCAGCGGGCCCGGGCGCGGCCACGATCCTCGCGGCGCGGCGAAGAGCCGCTAGCCCATGTCGCGGCAGGCGAAGATGGAGCGGGTGAGGCAGGAGAAGACCAGCCGGCCCGCCTCGTCCAGCAGGTCGTGCTGGGCGATCACGATGCCCTTGTCCGGGCCGACGGGGTCCTTGGCCAGCACGGTCATGCGGCCCCTGAGCAGCTCGCCCTCCGGCGGGTTGCGCATCCAGCGCAGCGCATCGACGCCCAGCCGCTTGGTCTGAGGCCAGCCTGAGCTGGCCTCGCTGTCCAGCCTCGCCCACACCGCATAGGTGAAGGCGTCCGGCGCGCCGTCGGCCTTGGCCCAGCCGGGCGCCAGGGTGTCGCAGAAGCCCTGCAGCGAGCGGGCGTCCACCGCCATCATGCCGAGCGGAACCACCTGGCCGACCTGGATGTCGTCGAAATGTGCGGGCACGGGCGTCTCTCGCTTCAGGCTCATTCTGGGCTGGCGGCGCGCACCTTGTCGAGCCCAGCCTTGCGTGCATGGGCCGGACGCGCGATCTGTCGATCATGCCGCGTTCCGCACCGACCCATCGCTCCCGCATCGCGCGCGGCCTCACGGCCGCCGTGGTCATGGTCCTGGGCGCGCTGGTTCTGCACGGCCTAGGCCAGGCCGCGCCCGTGAAAACCGGTCACGTCACCGCGGAGCTGGTCGCCGAGACCGTCTCCGCCACGCCCGGCAAGACCGTCGAGGTGGCCCTGCGCCAGGTCATCGCGCCCGGCTGGCACACCTACTGGCGCAATCCCGGCGACGCCGGCCAGGCGGCCACGCTGGACTGGACCCTGCCCGCCGGCTGGAAGGCCGGCGTCATTGCCTGGCCTGCGCCTGGGCGCTTCCTGGCCGGACCGCTGATGAACTACGTCTACACGGGCGAGGTCTATCTGCCGGTTCAGGTCACCGTTCCTGCGAACGCCAGGCCCGGCCAGACCGCCAGTCTGAAGGTCATGGCGCAGTGGCTCGTGTGCCAGGACGTCTGCGTACCGGAACAGGCTAGCCTGTCGCTCGACCTGCCCGTGGCGCGGGGTCCGGCCCAGACCAACCCTCAGGGCGGCGCAGCCGTCGCCGCGACGCTCGCCGCCATCCCCCGGCCTTCCGGCCTGCTGGCCCGCTTCCAGCCGCACGGCGCGAGCGTGACCCTGTCGGTCGCCGGCGCGGCGCTGAAGGGCCTCGATGTCGCCCATGCCTACTTCTATCCCTACGATGGGACCGCGCTCGATCAGGCTTCGGCCCAGCGCGCCGCCCGCGGGCCGGACGGCGTGACGCTGCAGCTTCCCGCCGGCTACGGCTTCACCCACGGCAAGCCGCCGGCGAAGCTCGAGGGCGTGCTGTCGCTGGGCGGCGAGGCCTTCGAGGTCTCCGCCGCGCCAGGCAAGGCCCTGCCGGGAACCGCAGGCCTGACCCCGCCCATAGCCACCACCGCGCCGCCGACGTCGGACGCCGCCGCTACGGCGAGCACGCCTGACCCTGCGACGCCGGCCGGGAGCGGAGGAGGGCTGGGCCTGGTCGCGGCGCTGGCGCTGGCCTTCGCCGGCGGGTTGGTGCTGAACCTGATGCCCTGCGTCTTCCCGGTGGTCTCGATCAAGGCCACGGCGCTCGCCCGCCACCTGGACAGCCCGGCCCACGCACGCGGCGAGGGGCTGGCCTACATGGCCGGCGTGGTCGCCAGCTTCCTGCTGCTGGCCGGGGCGCTGATCGCGGCGCGCGCGGCGGGCCAGGCGGTCGGCTGGGGCTTCCAGCTGCAGTCGCCGCGGGTGGGGGG
>CAXTUT010000374.1:0-2102 GCA_964247465.1 uncultured Caulobacteraceae bacterium
GAGTGTCCCGAGCGGCAAAGGGGGCGGACTGTAAATCCGCTGGCTACGCCTTCGTAGGTTCGAGTCCTACTTCCCCCACCACCCATGCGGTCACCGCTCGCCTCGAGACGCCGGCGCGCCCAGGATCTTGATGTAGGGCGTGATGTCCGCCGCGATCGCCTGATAGACGCTCGGCGTCTGGGCGAAGCCCCTGGGCGCAGGCGCCTTGATGCGGGCTACGGCCGCGTTGGCTTCGAACGCGGTGACGCCCGTCGCGGTCGCGACGTTGCGGTCCACGGCCTGGTAAGGCGACAGGCCGTTCTCCAGCAGCGGCTTGGAGACGTTCGGCGGCACGACGATGAAAACCGCCTCGCCGTTCGCCTGCGCGGCCTCGACCATCGCGGTCAGGGCGTCCGAATAGGCCTGGACCGAGGTGTGCGCCTGCTCGTCGCCGAAGCCGTAGGCCAGGATCAGCAGGTCCGCATGCGGTGCGGCGGCCCACCGTGCGGCGCCGGACGCCACGGTGTCGCCGGGAAAGCCGCGGTTCTCAACCTGCACGCCCCGAAGCACCTTGCGCAGGGTCTCGCTGATGGTGAGCGGGCCCTGTCCCTGGTCCGCGCCGTTGATCGCACGTCGGCTGCGGCCTGGCGCCAAGCCGTAGGCGAGATCGTCGCCCTGCACCGCGATCAGGCCGCGGCGCGGCGCCACCACCTCGCCATAGCTGTTGGGGAAGACCCCGATCTGGTCGGGCGTGGGCTGGAAGTAGCGATGCGGCGGCCGGCCTGCGCAGGCGGCCAGGACAGTCGCGCTCAGGACGGCGAGGGCGCAGCGGTGCACGGCGTGCGGACGGCGGAGCTTCATGGCGGCGTCTTACCCGTCCTGTCGACGGCCGTCATCTCGCGGCTGTTCACGGCTCGGCGCGGACTTGGAGCGGGTAGCGGGAATCGAACCCGCATCCTCAGCTTGGAAGGCTGCTGCACTACCTTTGTGCTATACCCGCGCGCCGACCCCGCCCAGGGCAGGGCCTGTCCGACGCTGGCTCCGCGGGTAGGATTCGAACCTACGACCAATCGATTAACAGTCGATTGCTCTACCGCTGAGCTACCGCGGATCAGCGTGGGAGGCGCGGTGATAGCGGCAGGGTCCTCCCGGCGCAAGCGGTGCGCCGCCTCTCACCCCACAAGTGCGGCGCCGCGGCAGCGCAGGCCGTTCGCCCAGACGTCCGCCTCGCCGACGCGCACGCCGCTGACCGCCTCGATCTGGCCGATGGCGACGTCCAGCGAGGGCGCGGCCTGGATCAGCACGGCCTGGACGAGGGGGCTGAGGGCGCCGGGCGCCACACCTACGCCTCCCGCGCCGGCCTGCACGGAGACGGTGGTGGAGCCCATGAGCGAGGCGACGCTGGCGCGCGCGACGTCGCTGGCGAAGACGCTCTTCACGGTCTGGGCAGCGATGTCGGCCTGGGTGAAGTGCACGTCCTGCCAGCTCGCCTGGCCGCCGCCGATGTCCACCCGGCCATAGCCGGTGGCGCTCGCCGCCGGCGTGGTGAACAGGGGGGCGGGGCTGAGCGGCATCGGCGTAGAGAAGGCGTTCAGCGTCGCCGGGTTGGTCTGGGCGATGGCCAGCGTTCCAAGGCTGGGCGAGACCGACAGGTCCAGCCCCTGGGACGCAGGCTCGGCGGGACACTGCAGGGCCTTCAGCTCGGCCTGCGCCGACGCCGCCTCGACGTAGACGGGCACGGTGACCAGGGCGCCTCCGGTCGCGCCGGCCACGCCGCCGGGGACGAGGCTCGCCTGGAGATATAGCCGCATCTGGGCGCTGCGCACCACCACCTGGCCTGCGTCGGTCACCGTCAGCCAGGGCGAGTTGCTGGGCCGCTGACCGATGGCCAGCCAGGCGGTCAGCTTCGCCACGCCCGGCGCGAGGCCGTCGAGGGAGACGCTGAGCTGGCGCGAGCCGTTGGCCGCCTCGATCAAGGCGTCCGCCAGGCTCATGGCGTTGACGCTGACGACAGCCTGACCGAGGCTCGCGCTGTGGTCCTGGGCGGCGTAGGGGCCGAGGTCGAACAGCGCGCCGAGCGGGGCGGGCGGCAGGCCGGTCGACGCCGCCGCCAGCGCCTGCGC
>CAXTUT010000375.1:0-2098 GCA_964247465.1 uncultured Caulobacteraceae bacterium
CCCGCAGCCCGTCGGCGGGGCGTCGCGCGCGCCCTGGTGGAGGCGACGGCCGGCGCGGCCCTGGCGGCGGGCGCCCGGCTGCTGTGGCTGGAGGTGGCCGAGGACAACGCCGCCGCCCGTGGCCTGTACGAAGGAGCGGGATTTCGGCTCGAAGGACGACGGCGCGGCTATTATCGGCGGCCAGGCGGCGCGGAAGACGCCCTGATGCTTCGGCGTCGTCTTAACAGCGCGACGGCATGACCGTATGCTGGCGCCGTCAGGGAGCATGCGCTTGGACCGGATCGAGAAGGCCTGCGTCGACAAGGGTCTGAGGATGACCGACCAGCGGCGGGTGATCGCCCGCGTGCTGGCGCAGTCGAGCGACCATCCCGACGTGGAGGAGCTGTACCGCCGCGCCGTCGCGGTGGACCCGCACATCTCCATCGCCACCGTCTATCGCACCGTGCGCCTGTTCGAGGAGGCGGCGATCATCACCCGCCACGACTTCCGCGACGGCCGCTCGCGCTACGAGGAGCTGCCGTCGCGCCATCACGACCACCTGATCGACATGAAGACGGGCGCGGTGGTGGAGTTCGAGGACGACGAGATCGAGCGGCTGCAGGAGGTGATCGCCAACCGGCTGGGCTACAAGCTGATCGACCACAGGCTGGAGCTGTACTGCGTTCCTCTGCCGGCCCGCGACGGCTGAAGACCCCGCAACCTTGGCAAGCCGCGCCCGCCTCCCCATAAGCCAGCGATGAGTTCCTCCGCGCCGACCCGGCGTCTGCACATCAAGACCTACGGCTGTCAGATGAACGTCTATGACAGCGAGCGGATGGCCGACGTGCTGAGCCCGCTGGGCTATGTCCTGGCCGAGGAGGCGGACGGCGCGGACCTCGTTGTGCTCAACACCTGCCACATCCGCGAGAAGGCGGCGGAGAAGGTCTATTCGGAGATCGGCCGCCTGCGCGAACTGCGCGACGCGAAGGCGGAGGCCGGCGACGGCCGCATGGTCATCGCCGTGGCCGGCTGCGTCGCCCAGGCCGAAGGCGCGCAGATCATGGTTCGCGCCCCGGGCGTGGACCTCGTGGTGGGGCCCCAGTCCTACCATCAGCTTCCCGACCTGATCGCCCGCGTTCCCCGGGCGCCGAGCCGCCACGCGCTCGCGCCGGACGCGTGGAGCGTGGGGGAGCGGGGTTCACGGCTGGCCGCCGACTTCGCGCCGAGCGACAAGTTCGACGCCCTGCCGACACGGCGGCGGGTGGATGGACCCACCGCCTTCCTGACCGTGCAGGAGGGCTGCGACAAGTTCTGCACCTTCTGCGTGGTGCCCTACACCCGCGGCGCGGAGTACGCCCGCCCGGTCGCGGCGGTGCTGGCGGAGGCGCGGAGCCTGGCCGAACAGGGCGTGCGCGAGCTGACGCTGCTCGGCCAGAACGTCAACGCCTATGCCGGCGCCGGCCCGGATGGGAAGCCCTGGTCGCTGGCGCGGCTGGTGCGCGCGCTGGCGCGGATCGAGGGGCTGGCCCGCATCCGCTACACCACCAGCCACCCGCGCGACATGGGCGAGGACCTGATCTCGGCCCACGGCGAGGTGGAGGTCCTGATGCCCTATCTGCACCTGCCGGTGCAGTCGGGCTCGGACCGGGTGCTGAAGGCCATGAACCGGGCGCACACGGCGGCGGGCTATCTGGCGCTGGTGCAGCGCATCCGCGCGGCCCGGCCCGACCTGGCGCTGTCCGGCGACTTCATCGTCGGCTTCCCCGGCGAGACGGAGGCGGACTTCGAGCAGACGCTGGAGCTGGTGCGCACGGCCCGCTACGCCTCGGCCTTTTCGTTCAAATACTCCGCCCGGCCCGGCACGCCGGCCGCCGCCATGGCGGACGCGGTTCCCGAAGCCGTCAAGACCGAGCGACTGGCGCGCCTGCAGGCGCTGCTCCAGGCGCAGACGCGGGCCTTCAATGCGCAGACCGTCGGGCGTCGCGTCCCGGTGCTGCTGGAGAAGCGCGGCCGCCAGCCGGGCCAGCTGATCGGCCGCTCGCCCTACCTGCAGGCGGTATGGGCGGACGCGCCGGACGCCCTGCTGGGCCAGGTGGTGGACGTGGACATCCTCTCGGTC
>CAXTUT010000376.1:0-2090 GCA_964247465.1 uncultured Caulobacteraceae bacterium
CGACCAGGCGGATGGCGGGCTCGCAGACCCAGCCCTCCTGCTTCTGCACCAGCCACAGCAGCGGTATGGAGGCGGACTGCTTGCGGTGCGGCGGATACTTGGCCAGCCAGAAGTTCACCTTTTCCAGGCTCTGCGGCGTGAAGGCGAAGCTTGCGGGCTGTTCCTTGGCGAGTCGACGGACGGACAAACCTAAGCCCTCTTCATCCGCTCATCCCGGCGAAGGCCGGGACCCAGATCATATGGCGCATGGTGATCGGGAAGAGAGCTGTTGTGGGTCATCCGGCTGGCGGCCAGCCCTACGGTCTGGGTCCCGGCCTGCGCCGGGATGAGCGGGGTTGAGGGGCTCACCGGTCCACCTCCCCGAACACGATGTCGATGGAGCCCAGGATCGCCGCGACGTCGGCCAGCAGGTGGCCGCGGTTCATCCAGTCCATGGCCTGGAGGTGGGCGAAGCCCGGGGCGCGGATGTGGCAGCGGTAGGGCTTGTTGGTGCCGTCGGCGACCAGGTAGACGCCGAACTCGCCCTTGGGCGCCTCCACGCAGGTGTAGACCTCGCCCGCCGGCACGTGGAAGCCCTCGGTGTAGAGCTTGAAGTGGTGGATCAGGCTTTCCATCGAGCGCTTCATGTCGGCGCGGCGCGGCGGGGCGACCTTGCCGTCGTCGGTCAGCACGGGGCCCGGCGTGGTGCGCAGCCGCGCGATGGCCTGCTTCATGATGCGCAGCGACTGGCGCATCTCCTCCATACGGCAGAGATAGCGGTCGTAGCAGTCGCCGTTCTCGCCCACGGGGATGTCGAAGTCGTAGGTCTCGTAGCCGTCGTAGGGCTGGGACTTGCGCAGGTCCCAGGCGACACCGGACCCGCGCACCATCACGCCCGAGAAGCCCCTGGCGTAGGCCTCTTCCTTGGACACCACGCCGATGTCGACGTTTCGCTGCTTGAAGATGCGGTTGGGCGTGACCAGGCCGTCGATGTCGGCCATGACCTTGGGGAAGCTGTCGCACCAGGCGTCCATGTCGTCGATCAGCGCCGGCGTCAGGTCCTGGTGCACGCCGCCGGGCCGGAAGTAGTTGGCGTGCAGGCGGGCGCCCGTTGCGCGCTCGTAGAACACCATCAGCTTCTCGCGCTCCTCAAACCCCCACAGCGGCGGGGTGAGCGCGCCGACGTCCATGGCTTGCGTCGTGACGTTCAGGATATGGCTGAGGATGCGGCCGATCTCGCAGAACAGCACCCGGATGATCTGGCCCCGCTCGGTCGGTGCGATGCCCAGCATCTGCTCGATGGCGAGCACGAAGGCGTGCTCCTGGTTCATCGGCGCCACGTAGTCCAGGCGGTCGAAATAGGGGATGGACTGGAGGTAGGTGCGCGCCTCCATCAGCTTCTCGGTGCCGCGGTGCAAGAGGCCGATATGCGGATCGACGCGCTCCACCACCTCCCCGTCCAGTTCCAGCACCAGGCGCAGCACGCCGTGGGCGGCGGGGTGCTGGGGGCCGAAGTTGATGTTGAATTTGCGGACCTTGGTCTCGGGCACACCGAAGTCGTCGATCGGCGTGATGGTCATGCCGCGCTGGTTCATCTCCGCGGGTGGAGCGATCTCCGTCTGCATGGACGGGTTCTGAACGGTAAGGGCGTCGTCGGCCATGAGATCAGGCCTTCTTCGAAGGAGGTGGAGGCGGTGCGTGCGAAGGCGCAGGATCGGTCCCCGCCTTGTAGTCCGCCGCAGTCAGCGTCTTGGGGTCCAGGCTGGTCGCAGGATTGGCGAGCGCGGCGGCCGAGCGTGCGCTCATCGCCTGCTCGGCCTTGTCGAAGGCCTTCTCGTCGCCAGGCAGCACGTATTCGTAGCCCTGGCCCGGCAGCGCGGCGCGGGCGCCCTCCCACGGCGAGAGGAAGTCGAAGGCGCGGAACTCCTGGGGCAGCTTCACGGGCTCGTAGACCACCCGCTTGAGCGCCTCGTCCCAGCGCACCTCGACGTACCCTGTCATGGGAAAGTCCTTCCGCAGCGGGTGGCCGTGGAAGCCGTAGTCGGTGAGGATGCGGCGCAGGTCCGGATGGCCCTCGAAGAAGATGCCGTACATGTCGAACGCCTCGCGCT
>CAXTUT010000377.1:0-2083 GCA_964247465.1 uncultured Caulobacteraceae bacterium
CACTGGGGGAGCTGTCGGCGCCGACTGTGGGGGCTCCAGCTTGACGCCGCGGCGCAGCCCCCTCCACCCGCTCCGCGGGTCCCCTCCCCCAAGAGGGGAGGATCAAGGCTTCAGCGGTCGGACCTGACCGCCGCGGGCGTCAGACCTGCGATCGTCTCTTGCCCACGATCCAGGCTCCTCATCCTGAGAAGCTTGAAGGACGCAGCCTTCACGCCGGCGCGTTCAGCCCGTAGGCGGCGAAGGTGGCCATGTTGAGGATCTGGGACACCGACGCCGAGAGGCCGGTGATCTGCACCGACTTCGACAGGCCCAGCAGCAGCGGCCCCACCATGGTCGCGCCGCCCAGCAGTTGCACCAGCTTGGTGGATATCGAAGCGGAGTGGATGGCCGGCATGATCAGCACGTTGGCGTCGTCGGTCAGCCGCACGAAGGGGTAGTTGGCGCGCTTTTCCGGATCGAGGGCGACTTCGGGCGGCATCTCGCCCTCGTACTCGAAGTCGATGTCGTCTCGCGCGTCCATCATGGCCACCGCCTCGCGCACCTTGGCGCCCCGTTCGCCCTGCGGGTTGCCGAACGTCGAGTAGGAGATGAAGGCCACGCGTGGGGTGTAGCCCAGCCGCTTCACCGCGGCGGCGGCCTCGATCGCGATCTCCACGAGGTCGGCGCTGCCCGGCATCTCGGTGACGCTGGTGTCGGCCACGAACAGGGTGCGGCCCTTGGACAGGAGCGCGGTCATGCCGACGACGCGGCCGCCCGGCTCGCGGTCGATCACCCGCTCCACCTGGCGCAGCGAGACGTTGTAGGTGCGCGTGACGCCGGTCACCATGCCGTCCGCGTCGCCCATGGCCACCATGGTGGCGGCGAACGAGTTGCGGTCCTGGTTCACCAGCCGCTGGACGTCGCGCAGCAGATACCCCTCGCGCTGCAGCCGGTCGTAGAGGAAGTCGACGTAGGCCTCGTTCATGTGCGACAGGCGGGCGTTGACGATCTCCAGCCCCGCGGCGTCGGGGTCCACGCCCACGCCGCGGGCGTTCTCGCGCACCCGGTCCTCGCGCCCGCACAGGATCGCATGGCCCAGGCCCTGGGTCTGGAAGGCGTAAGCGGCGCGGATCACCGCGGTCTCCTCGCCTTCGGCGAAGACGATGCGGGTCTTGGGGCCGTTCATCACCTTGCTGGTGACGCCTTGCAGGAAGGCGGCGGTGGGGTCCAGCCGCTGGGCGAGGGCCGAGCGGTAGGCGTCCATATCCTCGATCGGGCGGCGCGCCACGCCGGAGTCCATCGCCGCCTTCGCCACGAACGGCGGCACGTACCAGATCAGGCGCGGATCGAAGGGCGCGGGGATGATGTAGTCGCGCCCGAAGCGCAAGCTCCGGCCGTGGTAGGCGGCCGCGACCTCGTCTGGCACGTCCTCCTGCGCCAGCTGGGCCAGCGCCTGGGCGCACGCCAGCTTCATCTCCTGGTTCACCCGCCGCGCGCGCACGTCCAGGGCGCCGCGGAAGATGTAGGGGAAGCCCAGGACGTTGTTGACCTGGTTCGGATAGTCCGAGCGACCGGTGGCGACGATGGCGTCGTCGCGGACGCGGCGCACCTCCTCCGGCGTGATCTCGGGATCGGGATTGGCCATGGCGAAGATGATCGGGCGGTCCGCCATGGTCTTGACCAGCTCGGCGTTCAGCGCGCCCTTCACCGACAGCCCGATGAAGACGTCAGCGCCCTGCAGCGCCTCCGCCAGGGTGCGCAGCGGCGTGTCGACCGCATGGGCGGAGCGGTACTGGTCCATGTCGCCGCGGCCGCGATAGAGCACGCCGGTGCGGTCCACCGCGATGCAGTTCTCGCCCCGCACGCCCATCGTCTTGATCAGCTCGAGCGTGGCGATGCCCGCGGCGCCGGGGCCGTTCAGCACCACCTTCACGTCCTCGATCTGGCGGCCGGTGATCTTGCAGGCGTTGATCAGCCCGGCGGCGGTGATGATGGCGGTGCCGTGCTGGTCGTCGTGGAAGACGGGGATGTCGAGCAGCTCCTGCAGCTCGGTCTCGATGCGGAAGCAGTCGGGGCTCTTGATGTCCTCCAGGTTGATGCCGCC
>CAXTUT010000378.1:0-2044 GCA_964247465.1 uncultured Caulobacteraceae bacterium
GACCTACGCCGTGCGCGCCGGCGCCTGAGAGGATCATCCGTATGCAGATCAACGGCAAGGTCGTGGTGGTCACCGGGGCCGCCCAGGGCATCGGGCGGGCGCTGTGCGAGCGCTTCCACGCCGAGGGCGCGGCCAAGGTGGTCGCCGCGGACCTGAACGTCGACGGCGCGGCGGAGACGGCGGAGCGGGTCGGCGGCGTGGCCTTCGGCTGCGACGTCTCCCAGGCGGGCGAGGTCGTCGCGATGGTGGAGAAGATCGAGGCTGACATCGGCCCGATCGGGCTTTACGCCTCCAACGCCGGCATCCTGGACCGCGACCCGGACTTCGACAACGCCGCCTCCTCGCCCGAGGCGCAGTGGGCGCGTGCGTGGGCTGTCAACGTCATGGGCCACGTCCATGCCGCCGCCGCCCTGCTCCCGGCCTGGAAGGCGCGGCGGGAGGGCTATTTCCTGGGCACGGTGTCGGCCGCGGGGCTGCTCAGCCAGATCGGCAGCGCCACCTACTCCACCACCAAGCACGCCGCGCTGGGCTTCTGCGAGCACCTGGCCATCGCCCACCGCGACGACGGGATCAAGGTCTCCGCCCTCTGCCCGCAGGGCGTGGACACCGCGATGGTGCGCGGGGCGAGCGCCACCACGCCGGCCCTGCTGGACGGCCTGCTGAGCGCGGAGGCCGTGGCCGCGGCGGTGGTGCAGGGGCTCGCCGCCGAGCAGTTCCTCATCCTGCCCCATCCGCAGGTCGCGCAGTACATGCTGAACAAGGCCCAGAACTACGACCGCTGGATCGGCGGCATGGTCAAGCTGCGCCGGGCGGCCCGGCGATGAGCTGGGTCGCATCATTGGAAGCGAGGAACGCCCATGTCGCTGTTTGACCTTTCCGGAAAGGTGGCCGTGGTCACCGGCTCCTCCCGCGGCATCGGCAAGGCGATCGCGCTGCGCTTCGCCGCGCAGGGCGCGCGCGTGGTCGTCTCCTCACGCAAGCAGGACGCCTGCCAGGCGGTGGTGGACGAGATCACGGCCGCCTACGGCGAGGGCAAGGCGGTAGCCATCGCCGCCAGCATCTCGTCTAAGGACGCGCTGACCGACCTGGTGGCGCAGACCAACGACAGGCTCGGGCCCATCGACGTGCTGGTCTGCAACGCCGCCAGCAACCCCTATTACGGGCCGCTGGCGGACATCTCCGACGATCAGTTCCGCAAGATCATGGACAACAACATCTTGTCCAACCACTGGCTGGTGCAGCTGACCGCGCCCCAGATGATCGCGCGCAAGGACGGGGCGATCATCATCGTCTCCTCCATCGGCGGCTTGAAGGGCTCGCCGGTGATCGGCGCCTACAACGTCTCCAAGGCCGCCGACATGCAGCTGGCCCGAAACTATGCGGTGGAGTACGGCCGCCACAACGTTCGGGTGAACTGCATCGCGCCGGGCCTGATCCGCACCGACTTCGCCAAGGCGTTGTGGGAGAACCCGGATACGCTGAAGTCCGCCACCGCCACCACGCCCCTGGCGCGTATCGGCGAGCCGGACGAGATCGCGGGCGCGGCCGTGTTCCTGGCGGCGGCGGCGGGACGCTTCACCACCGGCCAGACGATCGTCGTGGACGGCGGCCAGACCATCTCCGGCGGCGGCTTGACGGGTTGATACGATGAAAGCGCTTCTCAGCAAGGCCTCGGGCGGCCCCGACACGCTCACGATGGAGGACGTGCCCGAACCCCGGCCCGGCGCGGGCGAGGTGCGGGTCAAGGTCGCCGCCTGCGCCATCAACTTCCCCGACTCCCTGATCATCGAGGACAAGTACCAGGTACGGCCACAGCGCCCCTTCTCGCCCGGGGCCGAGGTCTCCGGCGTCATCGACGCGGTGGGCGAGGGCGTCAGCGCCTTCACCCTCGGCCAGCGGGTGATCGGGTCGGCGGCGTTCGGCGGCCTGGCGGAGCAGGTCGTGTTCCCCGTCGCGCGCTGCATGGCCATGCCGGACGCCATGCCGTTCGAGACCGCGGCGGCCTTCACCATGACTTACGGCACCTCCTACCACGCGCTGAAGC
>CAXTUT010000379.1:0-2037 GCA_964247465.1 uncultured Caulobacteraceae bacterium
GTCGCAGGCGGAGCCCGCGCGCGCTGTCTTCAGGCTGTCGGCCGTACGGCGCGGCGAGGGCCGGGTGGAGCGGGCGTGGGCGCGCTGGACCGGGCCGCTCGGCCTGCTCTACGTCCAGGCGAGCGTGGCGCTGGACCACGTCGTGCACATCACGCCCGATCTGGCGGCGGTCCGCGAGGAGGCCATGCGGTTGTTCGCGCGCAACGCCGTCACCGGACGCAAGACGCGCCCCGACACCGGCGAGGGCTTCGAGTTCCAGGCGCTGCGGGAATACGCGCCGGGCATGGACCTGCGCACGGTCGACTGGAAGCAGTCCGCCCGTCACGGCGTCGTGCTCGCCAAGGAGTTCAGGGTCGAGCGCAACCACCCGGTCATGCTGGCGATCGACAGCGGCCGGCTGATGGGCGAGCCGGTGGAGGGCGCGCCGCGCCTCGATCGGGCGCTGAACGCGGCGCTGCTGATCGCCTACGTGGCGCTGACCATGGGCGACCGGGTGGGGCTCGCCGCCTTCGACGGCCACGCGCGCACGGTCGGCAAGCCCGTGGCCGGCCGCGCCGCCTTTCGGACGCTGACGCGGCTGGCGAGCGGCATCGACTACTCCACCGAGGAGACCAACTTCACCCTGGGCCTGAGCGCGATCGGCGCGGCGCTGGACCGGCGGGCGCTGGTGGTCATCTTCACCGACTTCGCCGACCCGACCAGCGCGCAACTGATGCTCGAATCGGCGGCGCGGCTGTCCCAGCGCCATCTGCTGCTGTTCGTGCTGTTCGAGGACGCCGAACTGGAAGGCGTGCGCCGCGGCGCGCCCATGGACCCGGCAGACGTGTCTAGGGCGGTCACCGCCGACGTCCTGCTGCGCGAGCGCGAAATCGTCGTCGCGCGCCTACGCAGGATGGGCGCGGAGGTGCTGGAGGCCCCGGCGAACGCGCTCGGGGCGGGTCTGATCGACCGTTATCTGAACCTCAAACGTCTGGACCGGCTGTGAGCGCCCCGCCGTGACCCCCCTGGCCGAACCCGAACTGAAGAGCGTCCGCTTCCGCCGGGAGCGTGAGGGCGACTGGCGACGGCTGGAGCGCCTGCTGAAGCGGTTGGAGCGGGAGCCGGCCTCACGTCTCAGCGACGAGGACCTGCTGGCCATTCCGGTGCTCTACCGCGCCACCCTGTCGGCGCTGTCGGTGGCGCGCGAGACCAGCCTGGACCGATCGCTGCTGGACTATCTGGAGAGCCTGAGCGCGCGGGCCTACTTCCTGGTCTACGGCGCGCGGCCCAGCCTGCGCAGCCGGCTCGGCCGCTTCTTCGTCCATGACTGGCCGCTGGCCGCCCGCACCCTGTGGCGCGAGAGCGCCCTGTCGGGGGCGATCATGGCGCTGGGGGTGGCGGTGGCGGCGTGGCTGGTCGTGTCCGATCCCGACTGGTTCTTCGGCTTCGTCCCACGCCAGTACGCGGAAGGCCGCGACCCCACCGCCTCCACCGCGGCCCTGCGCGCGGTGCTCTACCAGCACGCGCCGCGCGGCGAAGTGCTGCAGCTGTTCGCCGCCTATCTGTTCACCCACAACGCCCAGATCGCCATCCTGGCGTTCGCGCTGGGCTTCGCGTTCGGAGTCCCCACCGCGCTGCTGGTGTTCAGCAACGGCTGCATCCTGGGCGCGCTAGCGACGGTCTACGCCACCCATGGCCTGCTTGTGCCGCTTGGCGGATGGCTGTTGATCCACGGCGTGACCGAGCTCCTCGCCACCGCGCTTTCGGGCGCGGCGGGCTTTCGGATCGGCTGGGCGCTGGCGTTCCCGGGCGAGCGGACGCGGATGGAGGCCGCCGCGGACGCGGGCCGGCAGGCCGCCACCCTGATGGGCGGGGTGCTGGTCATGCTGCTGGTCGCAGGCGTCCTGGAAGGCGTCGGACGCCAGCTGATCACCAGCGACATCGCCCGCTACGGCGTCGCCGCGCTCACCGCCATCGGCTGGGGCGCGTATCTCTACGGCCCGAGGCCACGGGCGTGAGCCCGGCCGGCCAGAGCGGGACGGCGCCGCGGGCCCGGGC
>CAXTUT010000380.1:0-2019 GCA_964247465.1 uncultured Caulobacteraceae bacterium
CCTGGCTGCCGCACGACCTGCTGCTGAAGCTCGACCGCTGCCTGATGGCGCACGGGCTGGAGGGCCGCACGCCGTTCCTGGACCCGCAGCTGGCCGAGTTCGCCCTGGGCCTGCCGGATGCGCTGAAGGTGCGCGGCCGCCACGGCAAGTGGCTGCTGCGCCGCTGGCTGGTCCGCGCCTGCCCCTCAGCCGACGCCTTCGGCCGCAAGAAGGGCTTCACCGTGCCGGTGGAGGCCTGGATCGCGCCGCGCGCGCGCGCTCGGCTCGCGGGTGGCGGCGGTGGAGGGCGTGCGCGCGATCTGCAAGCCGGGCGCGGTGGAGACGGTCTTCGCCGACGACGCCCAGTCCGCCTCGCGCTGGCCGCTGCTGTTCTACGCCCTGTGGTGGACGATCCATATCGGCGGCGCGTCGACGGTTGAAGCGGCGGAGGCGGTGCTGGGCCGCTGAGGCCGCCTCCGGCGCTGGGCTCAGGTAGGTTCCGATCACGCTGGATCAGGTCCCCTCATCCCGCTGAGACCGGATCGAGAGCGCCGCGCTTCGGCGGGGATGACGCCTCGTCCGGCGACGGGCGCGCACCCTGCCACAAGGCCGCTGGACCGCGGACCGCGCTGATGGAACAACAGGCCATGGCGTCCTCGTCCGGCATCTCGCGACGGTCCTGCCCGAGATGACTGGGGCGCAGTCCGCCGATGTGCTGCTGGCGGGCGCGGGCCTCGCCAACAGCCTGATCGCGCTGCGGCTTAAGACAGCCCGGCCGGAGCTTCGCGTCGTCGCCTTCGATCCGCGCGGGCCGGCCGACGAGGACGGCCACACCTGGTCGTTCTTCTCGACCGACGTTCCGGCGCCGGTGGGCGCTTGGCTGAAGCCTTTGGCGACGCATCGCTGGGACGGCTACGAGGTCCGCTTCCCCGACGGACGGCGCAGTCTGACCACCGGCTACGCCTCGCTGACCGGCGAGACGTTGCGCCAGGCGATGAGGACCGCGCTGGGTGAGGACCTGAAGCTCGGCCGAAAGGTCGTCGACGTGTCGCCCGGGAGCGTGACGCTGGACGGGGACGAGACCTGGCGGGCGCCGCTCGTGATCGACGGCCGCGGCGCGCGGCGGACCGCCGCCATGAGCTTCGCCTGGCAGAAGTTCCTGGGCGTGGAATTGAGGCTCGAGCATCCGCACGGGCTGCGCCGCCCGGTGATCATGGACGCCGAAGTGGACCAGCACGACGGCTTCCGCTTCGTCTATCTGCTGCCCTTCGATGCGCACACCATCCTGGTGGAGGACACCTACTACAGCTCCGCCGCCCTGCTGGATCGGGCGACGCTGGAGGCTCGCGTCCTGGCCTATGTCGACGCCCAGGGCTGGCGGGTGGCGCAGGTCGTGCGACGCGAGCAGGGCGTGCTGCCCATAGCCCTGGACGGCGACGCGCGGGCCTTCCAGGCCGAGGGCGCGAGCGGTGTGCCGGCGGTCGGCATGCGCGCGCCCCTGTTCCACCCGGTCACCGGCTATTCCCTGCCGGAGGCGGCGATCCTGGCGGACCTGATCGCATCCGCCTCCCCGCTCGACAGCGCCACGGTGAAGGCTCTGGTGCAGGCGCGGGTGCGACGCCGCTGGCGCGAGGGCGGCTTCCTGCGCGCGCTGAACCGCATGCTGTTCCTGGCCGCCGAGCCGGCGCAGCGCTATCGCGTCCTGCAGCGGTTCTACCGCCTGCCGCAGCCGCTGATCGAGCGCTTCTACGCCGGACGGCCTAGCCTGCCCGACCAGGCGCGCCTGCTGATCGGCCGACCGCCCGTGCCCGTGGGCCGCGCCATCCGCGCCTTGCCGAGGTCTTCCGCCCGCATCCTGTCGCCACCTGCGGGCGGCGCCGGCTAGGTCAGGCAGGCTTGGCGCCGCCGGCGGTCCTGGTCGGGCTCAATCCCTGTAGAGCGCGTCCCCAGCCTCGCGCCGCACGGCCTGGCCGAGCGCGTCCCCCAGCGCCGCCGCGTGCGCCATCGTCGTGCAGGCCGCCCCGCCTTCCCGCCTCCAGA
>CAXTUT010000381.1:0-2015 GCA_964247465.1 uncultured Caulobacteraceae bacterium
CGCGCAGGGTCGGCGCGTTCTCCCAGCGCGACACGGTCGGTTGCGAGCAGAGATCGCGGCCCGTGTCCGGCAGGCGGCCGCAGTCGAGCACTCGGGCCGCAACCGACGCACGCCGGCGGCCGGCGGATGCTCCGAGCGCTGAGGCAGCCGCGCACGCCCACCTTGGCCAAGCTGGCCGACGCGCCCGCGGCGCCCGGCGTCTCTCCGCGTGACCTGATCCTGGCGCTGGCCCTGCGTTGGGCAGGCGCGAGCGTGGCGGAAATGGGCGTCGACCCTGGCCTCGCCCTGATCTCCAGCCTTGATCCGGCGTCGGAGCCCCAAGACCTCGTGCAGGCGTGGTCGAACACCGATCAGGACGCCCTGGACCGGCTCCAGGCCGCGCTCGTCGACCAGCTCGCCGGCCTGCGGCTCTACCGCGAGGAGGAGCGGCTGTTCCTCTGGAGGTGGCGCGGCGCGGGGGGAGAGACCTGCATCGTGGGGGGCGCGCCGGGCCTGTGGCCGTTCGGGCGCGCGACGGCGTCCGCGGCCGCGCTTCCCTTCGACGCGCTGGCGCTTTGGCTCGATGCGGTGGAGGCGGCGACGGGCGTGCGTCCGACCACCGTCGTGGCCGGACCCGGCTGTCTGGCCGGCGTCCCGCCGGATCCGCGCCTGACGCTCCAACAGGTCGGAGCCGACGCCGAACCCGCGCTGGAGGCGCAGTGGCGCGACGGAGAGGCGAGCCTGACCGCCGCGCTGTCGGCTCTGGACGCAGGCCGCCTGGGCGTCCCCGCAGACCTGACGCTTGGGCTGTGCGCCGCCTGCATTCTGCGCGTATGGAGCCGCTGGCTGGGCGCCCTACACGGCTCGGGCATCGGCTGGCTCCTGGAGAACTTCATCCGAAAGCCTGGCCGCGTCCGCCTGGAGCCTGGACAGCTGATCGTCGAGATCGCGCCTGGCCCCCTGGACGTGGCCCTGCAGGTCGCCCACGCCGACGACGAGATCACCGCCGTGCCCTGGCTGCGGGACGTCAAGGTCAGCTTCCGTCGCGGGGCTGAACCGTGAGCGCCGACGCGACGCCGTACGCCACGGGGCTGGAACACCTCTGGGACGCGCTCGGACGGGTGGACACCCTGGTGCGGGCGCAGGTGCTGCGCTGGCGGCTGACGCTGGCCGCGACGAAGGAGGCGTCCATGTGGGGCATGGCGCAGGTCAGCGACGAGGAGATCGACGTCTATCTGCGCTCAGGCTTCATGCCCGTGGACAGGCTGCCGCTCGAGCTGGCCCACCAGCTTTCGCCTTTCTGGTCGGCGGCGGAGACGCTGGGCGCCGCCGAGCGCCGGCGGCTGACGGCCACGCCGCCGGACGTCGATCTTCGGCTGCGCCGGCTGGCGGAGGCGCTGGAGCTGACCGCCCTGGAGCGCGACGCCCTGCTGGTGGTGCTGCTCTGCGAGCTCGACGAGCGCTATGGGCGGCTGTTCGGGTATCTGATGGACGATGCGACCCGGCGGCGCCCCACGGTGGGGCTGGTGCAGCAAATCCTTTTCCCCAACGCCTCGCCGCTCGCCGAAGCCTGGCGGGTCTTCGCTCCGGATCGTCCGCTGCAGCGTTATTCGGTACTGCGCAGCCCGGCGGAGCCCGGCGCGCCGCTCGGCCTGCGAAGCCTGTCGCTGGATCCGCGAATCGTGGAGTTCCTGCTGGGCGGCGACGCCGCAGACAGCAGCCTGATCGCGGCGATGATCGCTCAGCCCGAAGGGCCGGCGCTCGGCGACATGGTGCTCGAGCCCGCCGTGCGGCGCGAGCTCGCCCTGTGCGCCGAGGGGGCCGGCCGCCAAGTGCTGGTGCTCAGCGGCCACGCGGGATCGGGGCGGCGCACCGCCGCCGCCGCCGCCTGGCGGGAGGCGGGGCGAAGCCTTCTGACCATGAACGCCGAGGCGGCCAAGGCCTCGCCCCTGGGGTTCGCCGCCGTCGTCGATCTCGCCTACCGCGAGGCGAGGCTGAACGCCGCGGCCGTCTACTGGGACAAGGCGGGTGCGGCG